>JBCBHI010001293.1:0-509 GCA_038525885.1 Bacteroidota bacterium | reverse complement strand
GATTCTCCAAAAAACAAAAGAGCGAGTTCGGCAAGGAATCCTGCGTCGTGTCGCGTAGCGACAAAGTATTTGTAGCCAGGTCCTTCAGGGCCTGGAATAATTCGACCCCAGAGTTTAAAGTGCCGTAGGCACGAAAGCTTACCCGGCTCCCTATCCTAATAGCCCTTGCTGAAATATTTACCATGATTTCCTGCTCTGGGCCATATTACGCCGCCGCTACGCGGCTAAGATTCGAATGTGCTTTTAATGCCCGGCTTAAAAGCCGAGCCTACAACTACTCCGTCGCTACGCGACGACCAGATGACAACGGATAGTTTGCTGCCGAAGCATTCAAAAGCTTCCATTCAATGGGTATCCAAGGGCTCCTACGTTTTTGGCTTGCATCCGCTTTTTATAAAAACCTCTTATCTCTTGGTGCCTACTCAGCGGCCTCAGCGTTCCCATTTTTTCCGATGATACCGGGCCCTCTCTCGGTCCCCTACCCCTTCTGCCTTACAATATCCAATACT
>JBCBHI010001292.1:0-510 GCA_038525885.1 Bacteroidota bacterium | reverse complement strand
GGGAGCTTCCCCTACCCAGGGGAAGCAGTATCCAAAGATTCTTCGGCAGCAAAATCGCAATTATACCTTTTGATACAGCCCCTAGCTAGGCAGTCCTGCCCAGACCAGGACGAAAGGCAGATCTCAGGTTCACTTATCCTGAATTCGGGATAAGCACAAGTCATAACAGTTTTACAATGAGCTGTAGAGGATCTTGCGTAAGTGATGCTGGCTCTGTTTGAGCCCGAATTGGCGGCCCGCAGGGCCCTCTTGTGGGGCAGGCGAGTGCCAAGCGGCACGACCCCTTGCCCAAAGGCCGCGTAAGCGGACGACGGCAAGGGGGTACGCCCTACCCTTAGCCCAAACTCATGTACTTAACGTAAAAAGATGGATACCTAATCCTTGAGGAATCGGTCAATCTCCTTCCCTATCTGAGCATACTCCAGCAGGAAACCATCATGCCCGTAGGGCGAATCAATCTTTACGAACTTCCCCTGAGGAAGCATAAAGGCCAAAGCCCTTTGTTCCGGG
>JBCBHI010001291.1:0-511 GCA_038525885.1 Bacteroidota bacterium | reverse complement strand
CAGAAACTCCGGAAAAGAATATGTTTTCAGGATCAAGCCAAACGGGTACGATAATTTCCAGAGTTTCTGTGTGCAATCCTGCAAAGGGCGAATTGTCACTCAACACCATAAAATCATCCCCGGTAAACATTATTCATACACCTGTTTAACAAAAAATCTATTTCTACGGGTCAAGCCCGATTTAGCTTCTGAAAAAAAGAAAGGGAGTCCGAAAATCTAAACCACTATACAAACCTTAACCTTAATTAAGCCTTAATGAAACTGTGTAATTCCATAGACTCCCTTTCAGTTGTTTAGCCTGTCCACCTGTTTACAACGTACGTGCCAATTTTGATTGGCGGGTTGTAAGTTATTGATAAACAGGTGATTAAAATTTATATCTGCGGCTGAAGGCTTGTGATGGCTATAGAATGGCAATCAGGTTGATAGGGTTTTCAGATTGAGATTTCATATTGAGAAGGGCTTGAGGAAGCCACCTGAAACTTCTATAGTCGATATAGGAAGGATACCT
>JBCBHI010001290.1:0-516 GCA_038525885.1 Bacteroidota bacterium | reverse complement strand
GCACTCGTCGTCCTACGAATTCCGTAAGCGAAGCGTCGGTTCGTGAGACGACTTGGCACAGCGGATCTACCCCGCCCATACGCCACATCACTCGTCGCACCGCTGGGAGCGGTAAGACGAGGAGGACTAGGTTTGGGTGAAATGAATGGCGGCATGAAGAGCCGTAGCCGAGGCGGGTATGCTGGTTTCGCGCAGGCTTGGTTTCAATTTCATTCAAAGCGCGCTGCGCTCAGATAGCACTCGTCGTCCTACGAATTCCGTAAGCGAAGCGTCGGTTCGTGAGACGACTTGGCCCAGCCGATCTACCCCACCCATCCGCCACATTACTCGTCGCACCGCTGGGAGCGGTAAGACGAGGAGGACTAGGCTCGGGTGAATTGAATGGCGGCATGAAGAGCCGTAGCCGAGGCAGGTATGCTGGTTTCGCGCAGGCTTGGTTTCAATTTCAGTTAAAGCGCGCTGCGCTCAGATAGCACTCGTCGTTTCACGAACCGACGCTTCGCTTACGGAATTCGT
>JBCBHI010001289.1:0-517 GCA_038525885.1 Bacteroidota bacterium | reverse complement strand
AGCGAGCTACAGACCGTAAACTTTGTGTTGCAGTAAGCACACTATTTGATCAGATTGGAGAAAGACCCTGGCCCATGGCTGGGGTTTTTCTTTTTAGAACACCTTAGAAATTGACGAGGGACGATTGCAGAAACGGCTATCGCGGTCTTACGGCTGCGCGAAGGGAATTGGGTGGCAGCCTGTGTGCACCGCTCTATCTTATTGATGAGGGACGAACGACGAATGCAATGGCGAAGACAAAACTATCGCGGGTTTCCAGGCCCGTGATATCCCCCCGAGAAAGCCTCCGGGCTTTCAAAAACAGCCATCCTCAGAGTCGCCTTTAAAAAGGTAAAGTTTGGATGAAATGATCAACTAGCCGAAGAGCAGTAGCCGTGGCAGGTCTTTGAGGCGTCCGCGGGCTTGGTTTTAGATTCATTTGGAGTGCTGCGCACTCATAGGGACAGGCACTGGCCCCCACCAGTCTGAGGCCGTATCAAAAGCCAAGTGTAAAATTGAGATGCCAATTTTGGTTTGG
>JBCBHI010001288.1:0-520 GCA_038525885.1 Bacteroidota bacterium | reverse complement strand
CCGAACCAGCAGCCCCAATCAATCCATGAAGATTGCCTGGTCCAGGCCTCAGGTGCTGGGTGAGCCACTGGATATTTCGGAAGAAAGGCTGTACTTATTGCAAAAAGACACGACGACTTTGGAGGGAGTGAGCTTTCAGTATATTACCCAGTCCTTTCCTAAGTACGATAATGCGGCTACTCTATTGGAGCCTACTTTGTACCTGAGCTCCAGGCGTGAGCAGGCGGCCATGCTAGAGGCTCCGGACCAAAAAACAGCCTTGGACCAGTTTTGGCTGGGTGCAGCTCTGCAGTCCCCACAAAAAGCCAGAACGGCTATACGGTATTATTACCGGGCCATCACCAAGGTGAATGCGGAGTTTACCACCTATAAGGAAGGCTGGAAAACCGATATGGGGATGGTAATGACTGTATTTGGCCCCCCAACGGAGGTGTACCGGGAGACTAATCAAGAACGGTGGGTGTTCCGAATCCCGCCCAACCAGCAAGAGGTGGTCTTCGTTTTCGATAAAATTAAAAAT
>JBCBHI010001287.1:0-528 GCA_038525885.1 Bacteroidota bacterium | reverse complement strand
GTTCACCACCATGGCCTTTATGCTGCTGCGGGCCCAGATTCGCTGCTGCACCGCCGCTACGGTAGTATTTTCGGGCCCTACAGACTCGGTAGCGCGGGACTGTACGTTCATCACCCCTATCCGCAGATTGTCCGTTAGGTTACCCGACAGCCGTGCACCGTACAGGATGGGCACCGCCTCCCCATCACTGAGGCCCACCCGCCGGGTGAAAAAGGGCCTTACCCGCCAGTTGCCAAAGTCAGCAAACAGATCTGAGTTCTCTAAGAAGAAGTTGCGCTGCTCCGGGAAAAATAGGCTAAAGCGCGTGAGGTTGGTTTGCTGTATATCCACATTTACATTGGAGAAATCCGGGTTCACCGTCAGGTCCAGATTGAGCGAGGGTGTTACCATCACTTTGGCGTCCAGTCCTACTGCTCCACCCGGTTCATAGCTTTTCCCTTCCTCAAAGTCTCGGGATACCCGGCCTGCCAAATACGGGATCAAGGCCCAGCGGCTCTGGTTGCTAGGAGGGGCTTCTTCCCACTCCAA
>JBCBHI010001286.1:0-532 GCA_038525885.1 Bacteroidota bacterium | reverse complement strand
CCTTGGGGCCGGGGCCGGCCCCAAGGCCACGATAGTGGACGACGGCAAGGGGGCACGCCCAAATTTTAACCCGAATTTAGGTTCCAAGTTTACTCGCCGTTGTTGTCGTTCAGGATTCTGATGTTTAAGGCCGTTGAGGCCTTCACCAACAACCTGAGCGGTGGAGCATCCTTAGAGCGAAATCCGAGAAGTGCCGCCCTCTCCGAGGGCTTTGATTTGGGGGTGTTCATTTAACCCCGGAGTTACCTCACGGGGTTACAGTTTTTCGTTCCCTACCGGGAACTACCCAGGCTGCAGAACCCTTACCGATTTCCATCAGGGTAAGTGAAAAATAGTCCCTAGCGGGGACGAAATACACTAACCTAGTACGTAAGTGCTAGGCCTGTGAGCCCGTGCGTTAAATAGTCCACGGAGTGGACGACAGATTCTCCTCCCAACCCGAAGCCGTCCCACCACGGAATATGCATAAGGCTCTAGCCTAGCCAGGAGTTTATTCCTCCTTGAGGACAGCGGTAGGGTTGAGCCGGGCGGC
>JBCBHI010001285.1:0-549 GCA_038525885.1 Bacteroidota bacterium | reverse complement strand
GGGTTCCCTAAGCGCGACCGATTTTCTTATGGCTATTTAACCCCGGATGAATCCGGGGCCTACAACCTATCGTCGCTACAGCGACTTCTTAGTGTGTTGTGTGACCTCACCAAGCGGGAAGCCGCCCTTGCAAAACGCAGCATAATAAGGCTGTCACGGGTCCGACCGCTATCTGCGTTGTGAAGAAAGCGGTCGGACCCGTTTCCTCCATCCAATTGAATTTCAGGTAATTACAATTTTATGTCACTGCTATAATCTGCATCCCATCCCAAAAGATCATCCTGAACGAAAGTGAAGGAACTCGGTTGGGAGATATAGAATGGTAGCAAGCTGCTGAAATACAGGTTGTTATCAGTGATTTTATGAAAACCTCTGTTTGCTCTGAGCCTTCTCTGTGCCCTTTCCACCTTCGCCGGGATATGGCTGACGAAGTGTGTTCCTCATTTTACAAAGACAGGTCCTTTTTTCGCTTGGAAATTAGAACGAGCTAGGGCGGTTTGGGTGATGATATTGGCCGGATAGGGTGGATGCCAAAAAGCCGATTTTCGA
>JBCBHI010001284.1:0-559 GCA_038525885.1 Bacteroidota bacterium | reverse complement strand
TAGCTGGAAGATGAAGCTGGGCGTAGCGATGCTTGTCGACACATTCGACATGACCATCGGTCGGCTGCTCTTTCCAACGCCGTTCCTTGGGGAAATAGTCGGTACGACCGTATGCTGGCTTATGTTTGGTCCAAAGGCACTTTGGTACAGTTGGGAGCTGTTAGACCCCACGGAGCAGCTAGATGGCTTCGTTCCCACGGCAACGATGATCGCGCTCATGGCGCGAAACGATTGAGGCGGCAATGATGCTGCGATTGATCGTCCTCATCCCCAACCTGCTGTTTGTCAGCACGTCCCTACCCATACTTTGGACCGCTTTTGGCGGGGAGATACCTCATGTCTAGAATTCGTGAATTGATGTCTTCGGCTGGAGACAAATCGGTCGACGGAGCCGACAGCGTTATCCGTCAAGCTGTTCCTGATATTCGCCAAACCCTTGTTGATGACATGTGGTTCGGGAAACGGGGAGCAAGCTCACCAAACATCTCAGTCGAGAGCCCCGATACGCCCGCGCCAGTTGATGCGCCGTCAATCTCGATCGAAGACCAGCCGCAAGTCG
>JBCBHI010001283.1:0-560 GCA_038525885.1 Bacteroidota bacterium | reverse complement strand
ATTTTTTTGATCCGCTGTCCAATTCCTTACCGGCTGTTCGTCTTTAGGGTGAAATCAATCTTCACCCTTTAACCTCGAACATCCGATGAAAAAGTATTTGTTGATCTATCACTTACCCGCCGCCGCTCTGGAAGGGCTACCAGAAACAACCCCTGAAGTGCATGAAGAAACCATGAAGCTATGGGGAGCCTGGGCTGAGCGCCTGGGTAACAAATTATTGGAAATGGGTACTCCCTTGGGCGGTGGCCAGAAAATAGTGCAAGGCGGAGCTGCCACCCCTAGCACCCGAGAGGTAGCCGGCTGGTCTATCATACACGCAGAAAATATGAACGAAGCCAAAACCCTGGTTGACAATCACCCGCATTTGATCTGGAGCGATAAGACCAGTATCGAGATTCACGAAGAAGGCCAGATGTAAGCGCACTCTACCTCTGAAATGAAAAAAGGTCGTTCCATACCCGGAACGACCTTTCTATTGTATTGGCTATAAAACGAACTGTGTGCTTACTCTTTTACAAACTTGGCCGTGCTTACTTCGCCACCGTCGTTGATACGGAGTA
>JBCBHI010001282.1:0-562 GCA_038525885.1 Bacteroidota bacterium | reverse complement strand
ATCAAAGCGCCAGACTTACGGGATTCCCCACGGCTATTCTTACCATCTAATCCTTCTGTTTTGAGCTATTGAACACTAAACTCGTGTTTTGGTTACCTAACAAATCTAACCTTTTATTTATCCAGAAAACCCCGCCCAGTGCGGGGTTTTTTGATGGTTGGGGATGTTTCTTTTAAAAGCCCCTTTCTATTCCATTCTGTTTCAAGCGTATTCGCTTGGAACCCCCGGATCCCGAAGAAGCCTCCGGCTTCATGCAGTCAATTTGCCATTTAAAGTAGCATCGATTTTATCCACCTCTTCCACTTCCACTGTTCGTCCTTACCATTGAGGTTAGTATCAAAATCAGCCTTTACCCTATATTCTTCGACGTTGTTGGTGTTTTAGCATAGCGACACCAACAACTACTCGCAATGGGGCACATTCGGGATTCCAATGGACTTACTATTTAAAGTAACATCGATATTATCCACCTCTTCCACTTCCATTGTTCGTCATTACCATTGGGTTTGGTAACAAAATCAGGCATTACCCTATGTGCTGGCCAATGCTTTGTTCTAGCCAT
>JBCBHI010001281.1:0-568 GCA_038525885.1 Bacteroidota bacterium | reverse complement strand
CAAGGGCAAGGCCCTCAGAAAGGCTATCTCTCAGGCCTTGGTGGATGAGTAATCTATCCACTCAGGTCCGGTTTTGAGCTGAGATACGTTCGGGGAAAGATTACAATCTCCCTTTTCCACTCCAGTCATCCTGACGAAGGAAGGACCTAGGTCGGGAGAGCTGCCTAAGTTGCAAACCCCTCATATTCAGCATATTATTCAAAAAGTCACTAATAATAAGGAAGGACCTAGGTAACACCTTCTAAAAACCGCCTCCTTTTGCTATACCCATCCAAGTTGGTTAGCAGTCGGCGATGGTTGTCGATGACGCTGCGCTCAAACACCGACAACGGCAGGAGTCGATAATCAGTCGGCTTGGATTGTCGGTGGCGATGCGCTTAAACACCGACAACGGAAACAAACCCTCTAAAAGTCATGCTGAGCGATAGCGAAGTAACTCGGTCATGACTACTCTCCAACTAGCCGTTATGACAAAGTATCCAAAGCCATACAAGATAGCAGGCAACCCAGCGATGATGCATCGGTATCACCGTACACGACAACCTACATAGAGGATAGAACTAAACTA
>JBCBHI010001280.1:0-570 GCA_038525885.1 Bacteroidota bacterium | reverse complement strand
CTTCTGCCAACTCAGGGTCTTGTGCCATGCCCGCAAAGTCTACGGTTCCTTCGGCTATCAGCTCGTCTTGAGCATTGTACACTTTTACCGTTTGCAGGTCTTGTTCCATGCCGAAAAAGTGCTGGATCTCAGCTTCTTCCGAGCCCATCAGTTCGGCTACTTCTTGGATGGATAGGCGGGCCTCTAAGTGAGCCTCGGCCTCTTTAGTATCGTTAGCTTTTGTGTTCGTGTTAGCGAAAGAAGTGGTGGCGAATCCTACCAAAGCGAAGAGAATAAATACCTTTTTCATTTGTCGTAGTTTTGTGTTTTTGAACGTATGCCAAGTGTATTACTATTGCCGTGCCAAAAATTATAAAACCCTGTTAATGAGTGGGTTGTGGTATTAGCGTGTTCGGGAGATTTCCAAAAAGTGTACGGAAGTGTACAGTATCGAACACAAAACCGAACAATCCATTCATAAAATGATGCAATTCTTGAGGTGGCTATATCTAGTCTCTGGGATTTAAGAAGTGAGCGCGTGAAGGATGGAGCCTTTGTATGTGCAACCTCCCGCAGCGGGCTCAAACAAAG
>JBCBHI010001279.1:0-572 GCA_038525885.1 Bacteroidota bacterium | reverse complement strand
TACCGCGTAGCGGGCCAGCAGCTCCCCTATGGGAATGGGCGAATACCAGGGCTGGTCGGCCCGCTGGGGCAAGGAATGCCCAGGGAGGAACTGCCCCAAAATCTCGCGAGAGCGTTGCAGGTCCTTGATTTCCTCAATCACCAGCTGGTGGTGGGTTTGTTCCAGCAGGTGGGCCTCCACCGTAAATCCAGCGGCTTCGTAGGCTTCCAGTTTACCTGCCACCAGCTCCCGGCTCACGCTTTCCTCTACCTGAATTGGCAGGTTGTCTAGTACCTCCTCTACCGCCTCCAGGGGTATTTCGGTCAGCTCCGTCAGGGCTTGGGCGTACTCGGGTTGGGTAGCGTCAAAGGCCGTTAGCACCAGCTCAAACCGCTGAAAATCCTGATTGATCAGCCGGATAAATCCGGTAGACTGAAACCGTCGCCAAACGGCCTGGCTCTGCTCGTAGGTGAGTCCTTCCAGCACCTGCGCAACCTAAACCAGCATCTGGACCGGATGGGGATTCCGATCCTGGAAACGGGAGAGCAGGTGCTGGAAGGACTCACCTACGAGCAGAGCCAGGCCGTTTGGCG
>JBCBHI010001278.1:0-534 GCA_038525885.1 Bacteroidota bacterium | reverse complement strand
GTAGAGTTTGCCCAGGTATTTCGTCGATTTGGTTGCCAGGTTACGCTCATTCAAGGGGGCGAACAGCTGATGCCCCGGGAGGATGCGGATGTGGCTCAGGCGATACAGGAAGTGCTGGAAGGCGAAGGGGTGGAGGTTTTGCTTACCTCTAAGGCTACCCGGGCGCAATACATAGACGGCCAGGTACACCTTACCCTGCTGCACGATGGGGATTCCAAGGTGGTGAAAGGTTCGCACCTGTTGGTAGCTACGGGCCGCAGACCCAATAGTAAGCAACTGAACCTAAAAGCCGCTGGAATTACCTGTAATGGCCGCGGTTTCATAGAGGTGAATGACTACTGCGAAACGGGCGTGGAGGGTGTTTATGCCCTGGGAGACGTCAATGGCCAGGGTGCATTTACCCATACGGCGGTGAACGATGCGGAGATTGTGCTCGATCATATGTTTGGTGGAAACCGAAAGATATCTAGCCGGATTCCTATCTATGGGCTATTTACTGACCCGCCCTTGGGTAGGGTAGGGCTCACAGAAAAG
>JBCBHI010001277.1:0-575 GCA_038525885.1 Bacteroidota bacterium | reverse complement strand
ATTCTGTCGTCGCTCCGCGACTTCCTTTGCGTTTTTTGTGGGTGGGCCAACTCCACAAGGCTGAACGCCACCCTGGCGAGTTGTCGAGGAAGGGGCTAGTAAGGGGTCGGACCGGTACCTGCGTTGTGAAGATACCGGTCCGACCCCTTTCGCGTAACAAGCTCACCGTCAGTAACTTGCCGATTTGTATCACTGGTAACGAATGTGAAGGAACTCGGTTGGGAGATTCTACCAACCTGCTGGTGGCCAATATCCAGGTTATTCCCAAGCATATAACGAGTAGCCGCCTGTTTCAAGGCTGAAGCTTCGCTGTTTTCTCTACTTTTCAATAAAAGGAAAGGAACACAGAGCCCACAAAGTAGCCGCAGAGAGCACTAAGTTTTCTATTGAAATGTGGAGGATTGGGATCGAAAAGAGGAACATCAAGAGTCGTTGAGTTCATCCATCCCGAATCCATTTCAGTCGCGGAGCGACGACAGAATGTAGCCCCCGGATTCATCCGGGGTTAAAAAACAGACCAGCAAATCGGTCGCTCTTTCGAGGTTCATTTCCCTCTTAGGTTCCCTAAGCGCGAC
>JBCBHI010001276.1:0-577 GCA_038525885.1 Bacteroidota bacterium | reverse complement strand
CCAAATCACCCACATGCTCGCCCAGCAAGGCTACGAAGCCGTCTGGAAAGATTGGGACCATAGTCTGGTAGGACTGTAGAGATTGACGAATGACGAGGGACGATTGACGAATGGGACAATACCTGTTTCAAGCGTTCCGCTTGGAACTATCGGATGCCGAAGAAGCCTCCGGCTTCACGAAACGCACTTGCCATCAGAAAAAACCGTGTCTTAATCAGACCGCTTTACGATGGACGAGCTGCGAAGACCTCGCGGTCTTACTGCTGCCGCAAAGACTACTGCGTTGGGTGGTCGTACGACCAATGAAGGACTCGCCGTTGTTGGTGTTTAAGCGGAGACTTCGCGCCCCGGCGACACCAACAACCTACCCCAATCAACTTGTTTGGGTGAAATGAATGGCGGCGCGAAGAGCAGCAGCCAAGGAAGGGCCATTTCGATCCGCTAGCTTGGTATAATTTCATCAAAAGCACCTATCGGTGCTCATAGGACAAATTACGAGGGACGATTAACGAATGAATGACACTGCTCTTCGTCTTACGACTGCGGCGCAGGCTCTTGCTTTGGGTGGTCGTGCGAC
>JBCBHI010001275.1:0-588 GCA_038525885.1 Bacteroidota bacterium | reverse complement strand
CACCACCGCGTTGTCCGGGCACCCTATAGCGGTAATCCCCATTGGGCTAAAGAAGAATGGAATGCCCGTGGGCGTGCAAATACATGCCCGCAAGTGGAGCGACAAACGGCTGCTGGAAATTGCCCAGCACTTGGAGACTTTCACCTCAGGGTTCCAAGTACCCAAGATGATGCAGGCAGTATCACAAGAATGTCCTCTGGCAGCCGCAGAATGATGTGGTCCTACTATTTTGGTCCATTTGAAAAAGTCATCAATTGCCTCCGGCTTTAGCCGGATGGTATAGAAATCGATAAAAACAGGGCTTCAGCCTAAAGAAACCACCCCTACTTGGGCTAGGTGCCCCCGGCTAAAGCCCGAAATGTTTGTGATTTTGGATCACCGAGCTAAAGCTCGGCGCAATTGAAATACCAGCTTTTCGGTCCAGTTCACTGAAAAAAGTTGGATTTGAGAGAAGTTCAAAATGATTTAAGGCGTTGAAATTGATCTTGTTAACTCTTTCTAAACAGCCTCTACTTAGTGACTCCCCAACCGCAGTTGCGCCATGCCGGAGGGAGGCACGGACATCTCTGTGATGCCTGCAGGCAGGTC
>JBCBHI010001274.1:0-590 GCA_038525885.1 Bacteroidota bacterium | reverse complement strand
AGCCCAGGCTCTTGCCAGAACACTCGATGGTATCAAGTACCACAGCTTCGGCAGTGACCGCAGGAGTTCCAACGAAATCAAACGAACCAGATACTATACAACCTTCAGTACCACCTACCGTATCAGCCACTGTCCAGTCGTACCCTCCGGCACCCAAACTATCAATGGTCATAATTCCGGTAATGGTCAACGTATCGTTGATGTCATCACCGTTGGTGAACATTAGCGCATAGGTTCCTGAACCACCGTCAGGGTTTATGGTTACTTGGCCCAGGCCACCACAATCTGGCTCTACCAACGTGGTCGCTACAGAAAGTACGCCCTCATTGTTTTCAACCGTGGCAATCCGGGGAGGAGCAAGGCAAATCTCAACCCCACCTACGTTACGCACTAGTATGGTGTAATCTCCAGCTGCAAGGCCAGTAACCTCAGCAAGGGTAGGATCTACGAATTCGTTCCAAACTGTATCAGTCTCACCTTCGGCTAGTACAGCCCACTCATTGTCTGGTCTACCCAAGCCACCCATCAAGATGCCAATGACACCATTCTCAAATCCTGCACAAGTGGTGCTACGGGTGAAGAAGGTGGGG
>JBCBHI010001273.1:0-591 GCA_038525885.1 Bacteroidota bacterium | reverse complement strand
AAGCTCCAAAAGGTTACCCAACTACTTTTGAGACCCTGCCAGGGTTGGGCCCATCCCACTTGGTGAGCTCACACATTGCCTTGCGTCCCTCACGCGGAATACCCTACTCGCTTACCATCAATTAGTTTATGCTTTATGTGGTGAGGATTGCTAAGATCTGTTCCTATGAGCGCCTCGCGTAGCGGCGCTTTTGATGAAATTATACTTAGTCTGCGAACAGCTTACCTGCCTTAAGGTACTGAGGCTCTTCATGCAGCCATTCATTTCACCCAACCCCTTTTAATCTTCGAAAGTGAGGGTTGTGGGTATCTCGGCGCTGTAGGTGTGGGGTATTTCTGTAGGAGGGCGTTTCATGAAACGACCCCCTACAGAAATACCAGGCTTGTGCCTTACCGCCGGGCAATTACCGCTCTCCGTCACTCGCTAACCGTATCCTCCATGCTGATTTCATGTCAGCAATAGCCATAAAAAAAACAGACTACCCGAGGGCAGCCTGTTGAATACCTTTACTAACCACCCGAAGGCAGCATACTGAACTAAGGCCCATGGGCCTACGTTGTCTTCGGCTTAGCCGCGATTTGACGTCTTACG
>JBCBHI010001272.1:0-592 GCA_038525885.1 Bacteroidota bacterium | reverse complement strand
CCTCGGAGGTTGGTGGCGGTCCTGCCAGACCTAAAACACTAACCATGGCAAATTGACCTATTCACGTCCAACTTTGTTGTCGTTCAGGATTCTAGCCTCGCTGTTGTCGCCGTTAGTGATTCATATGTTAAAGCGGAGGCTTAACCAGGCGATACTCGCCGTTGTTGTCGTTCGGTATGCCGAGGTTTAAGCGCAGGCTGCGTGCCCCGGCGATACCAACAACCAATGCCCCCCAGGCTTGCGCTTAACCTCGCCGTTGTTAGTGTTTTAGCGCAGCGACACCAACAACTAACCGCTGTGGTTGTCGTTCGGGATCTTTCTCAAAACCCGAGGAAAGAAATGCTTCTGCGGTTACAGAAAGTCGCGTAGCGACCAAGGAATGTAGCCCCTCACTTCAATGAGGGTATAAAATGCCAACGTAGAAGAAGTGCCAGCGGCACGGCGTAAAGAAAAGGTACTTCCTGATGACAAGCCTGAAGGGGTTCACAAAACGGGGATGTGACAGTTTTCTTTTGCCGCCCCTAAGAAAAGAGACTGCCCTTGTACTAGCAGGCTCCCAATTCCTCCCAGACCTAGGCGCACAAAAAAACCG
>JBCBHI010001271.1:0-594 GCA_038525885.1 Bacteroidota bacterium | reverse complement strand
TAGCGTTTGCCTTTGCAAGTTTCGCAAGGTACGTGCACGTCGGGAAGGAAATCCATTTCGATGAGCTTCATGCCCGCCCCTTCACAGGTTTCGCAACGGCCCCCTTTCACATTAAAACTAAACCTACCGGGTTTGTAGCCTCTAATTTTGGCTTCAGGCAGTTCCTTAAATAGAGTTCGGATATCCGAGAACACGCCCGTATAGGTGGCAGGATTGGAGCGAGGTGTACGGCCAATGGGAGACTGGTCTACCTCAATCACCTTATCGATATGCTCCAACCCTTCTATCTTCTCATAAGCCAAGGGCTCCCGTCGAGACCTAAAGAAGTGTTGGTTGAGGATAGGGAAAAGGGTGGAGTGAATAAGGGAAGATTTACCGCTTCCGGAAACCCCTGTGATGCATATCATCTTGCCCAGAGGCAATTCTAGCGTGACCTTTTTCAGGTTGTGCCCCGTAGCGCCTGAAAGGGTAAGACTTTTACCCAGTCCCTCACGCCGCTCCTTGGGTACTTCTATCCGCAGCTCATTTTTAAGATACTTGGCCGTGGTACTGTCCTGGGCTAATACTTCCTGTGGAGTACCCGCCGAAACAATC
>JBCBHI010001270.1:0-612 GCA_038525885.1 Bacteroidota bacterium | reverse complement strand
GAGTATACGCTATGCCAGTCTGGCTTACCGGTTGCACCGTCAGGCTCGTCTGCCCCCGCTGGTGTTGGTAGTTATCAGAGCTGAACTGCACCGTATAATTTCCCGCCTGCAGGCCCGAGAAAGTCCAGGTCCACGTCCAGGTACCGTTACCATTATTCTTCACCCCTACCCAGCTCCCATTCACCGTGTTGGGGCCCGTAGCCCGCACATTCACATAGGCCCAGGGCGAACTATCCGTCACCTTTACCGTCACTACCTCGCCCGCCTTTGGGCTAGCGGGGTTGAAAACAAACGAGGCACCATTCACCCCACTCACCCCCAAGGTAGTTTCACCCCGCACCTGCTGATAATTATCCGAAGTGAACCGCACTGCATAACTAGCAGCCTGCAAGCCCGAGAAAGTCCAGGTCCACGTCCAGGTGCCGTTGCCGTTATTCTTCACCCCTACCCAGTCACCATTTACCGTGTTGGGGCCTATCGCTTGCACATTCACATACGCCCAAGGGGAGCTATCCGTCACCTTTACCGTCACCGTTTCACCCACCGTGGGGCCCGACGGATTGAAAGAAAAAGTAGCCGCACCCTGAGCACTAAAAGCAGCAAAAACTAGAA
>JBCBHI010001269.1:0-616 GCA_038525885.1 Bacteroidota bacterium | reverse complement strand
CTGGACAACCCTCCTGTAATTATGGAAGAGGCAGATGGCCTGGTAGGAGGTGAAGAGGTAGGTGGTCGAGTAGAGGAATCCGTTTCCGAAACAGGTTTTGGAAAGTATGTGGGCAACGGCGAGTTCAATTACACGCGGTTTTACAACGATCAGCTGGAAACGCTGAATGACACGCTGACCAACCTGCTCAAGATTTCGCTAGATACCTCTAGCCTGCAAAAGGAAATCAGGACTACCATCATGAGTCTGGAGGGTATGCAATCCTCTAAAATCCTTCCGGCCTTTTTAGTGTATCAGCCCATATTGGACGAAGCAGATGAGCTGCTCAAGGAACTAGGCACGGCGGAGTCTTTGGACAATACCCTCTGGAAAGTAGAACCTAGCTACCAACTGGAGCGCAGTTGGAGGCCACTGACCAAAGAGGTACAGGGCAAACGTGGAGCCAGCTGGTTCAACTCTATTGCGCAAGCTACTCCCTTGGGGGCTCAGGATATCCGAAAGTTTTCATTCGGCGACACCACTCCACTCACGGATAAGGATCTTCTCAACGAAGACTATGCGCGTAAGGTAACTACCGAGTTGCCCACCGACCTAGGTCTGAGTACTTCCCGTGGCT
>JBCBHI010001268.1:0-624 GCA_038525885.1 Bacteroidota bacterium | reverse complement strand
ACCCTACTGCTGGCTTTGTGTCCTATCCCCAACTCTTCTAATAACCCCATAGCCTCCGAGCTCCTCCAGGGCAGGTCGGCCATTTGGCTAGCCAACCGTAGGTTTTCCATAACAGAGAGGGCATGGATAAGGTGAGGCTGCTGAAATACCAAACCAATACTGCGGCCACGGAATTGATCCCTGCGACTTGCCGACAAGGAAGTGATTTCGGTATCCCCAAAGTGGATGGAACCTTCTGTAGGCAAGCGTAAACCACCCAATAGGTGTAACCAGGTAGTTTTTCCGCTACCAGAAGCGCCCAAAAGCAAAGAATGGTCTCCCGGTGCAATGGATAGTTTTGGAAAATGAATAGCCGCTGAGCCTGGATAGGAAAAGAGCAGATCCGTTGTATGAAGCATAATCTTCCAAAAATGCAGAAAAGGAACTGATCTCAGAGATATATTTCTGTATTCGGTAAGTGAAATCTATAGCAACAAAAAAAGCTCCCTACAGGAGCTTTCATTTATCTTAATCGTATTGTTTCTTTTCGAAATCAATCGTCGTCCGTCTTTGGGTTAATCAGTCTTCTCAAAAAACTCCAAAGGTCTTGTCCACCTTGGATCGACTGCATTTCATTGTAAGAAA
>JBCBHI010001267.1:0-625 GCA_038525885.1 Bacteroidota bacterium | reverse complement strand
CTCATTTCAGTTTGTGTTAATTGTTGAGGTTTACTTGATGCACTTTCTGACCATCCCGGCCAGCTTGAAACAGCGAAAACAGACCACTTTCGGCCATAGAAGCGAAAAACTGGAACCACATCGCTCTACAAGTCCCTACAAATTATACACCTCTATCCAGGAAAACCACAGGCATATCTCTATACAGATTTGTATCATTTTACCGAACAAAGGATCCACAAATTAGCCTAAAACCCACCCAACTCCTCAAACAGAACAGCAACCAACCCTGCTACTAAGGCCGTTGTTGTCGTTCGGGATTCCGATGTTTTAGAGAAGGCTGCGAGCTCTGGCAGCACCAACACTCATCGAACCTGCCGTTGTTGGTGTTTTAGCGAAGCGGCACCAACAACCTACGCCAGAGTTCCCTTACGTATTATAGTAGCCATGGTGTTGTTATCGTTCGGGATTCCGATGTTTTAGCGAAGGCTGCGCGCCCCGGCAACACCAACAACCTACACAGCCAAACCCTCAGGTGGAAAAGCAGACAAAATCAAAAAAGAAAAAGGGTTTGGGTGAAATGAATGGCTGCATGTAGAGCCTCAGTACCTCCTGGTGGTTAAGCCGTTCGCAGACTGGGTATAAT
>JBCBHI010001266.1:0-626 GCA_038525885.1 Bacteroidota bacterium | reverse complement strand
ATCGGGGATTAGATAAAGGCCTGGCTCCAGCTGAAGGCGCAAGGTGGTATCCGATTCGTTGTGCACGCGCACTTGCATGCAAACGCCATAATAACTGCTAACATTATCAGCGGTTTCGCCCATTGCGCGAAACTCTACCTTCACTCCCTTTTCAATAGCTTCAGACAGGGGAGTTACTGTATTGGCTGAGGTATAATCGCACCATAGCAGCCCTGCGGTCATTAACCATAACACCTGTTTCATCATTGTATCCAATCGTAGTTATCGGTAGGTAGTACCCAAAGGGCTTTCTAAAATAACCCTGATAGAGAGGACTTTAGTATTCTAACGTTGGTTTTTCCCTGCTTAGGGCGAAATGCATAATTGGTTGGTGGTGAGATTATTGCCGTGCCAGTGGTCTGACGATTTCAAGTCGTCTAGCCATTATGCCTCCATTTGTGTGCTGTGCGCGGCATTAGATATATCAAGAATGAATTTTGCAATCTGCTCATTTACTACATTTCGTAAAATCAGTGGTAAGACCACTTAAAGTGGTCCCACCACAGGCCCATCCCCACATTTTATATGGCGCTACGCGGCATTAGTTCTACTCTGGTTAAAACGGAAACATCCAAAAGACTTAACGG
>JBCBHI010001265.1:0-629 GCA_038525885.1 Bacteroidota bacterium | reverse complement strand
CAAGAGCTTAATATCCAGCTGATTGATAATCAGGCACTTGCGTAAGAGCGTCACTGGTAGCGGCAGCGAAGGACCTAGGTAGTGCCTGCTAACGCATTAGCCATTGGAGGAATTCAGCTCGCTATTCGTGATCTGCCGTGCCTGCGGCACTGAAAAAGCCGCTCCTTTTTTCACCGGCTTGAAAGCCGATGCTACAAATACTTCGTCGCTCCGCGACTAGCTTTGGTAGATGAAATAGAGAAATACACCACCCAGGAAGGTCATCCTGAGCGACAGCGAAGGACCTCGGTAGTGTCTGCTAACGCATTAGCCCTTGGAGGAATTCAACTCCCCATTCATGGTCTCCTTTGCACCCCGGCGAGATAACGAGGAATGGGCTAGCAAGGGGTCGGACCGCGCCGCGTAGGCCGCTATCTGCGTTATGAAGATAGCGGTCCGACCCCTGCCGCGCAACCAGCTTATCATCAGTGACTTACCGTTTTATGCTACTAGTGGCTTCACACGGTAAAGCCCCCCGGATAGGCAATAAAAAACGCCCTCCTGAGAGGGCGCTTGTGTTGTTGTTGCAATAGAAGCTTAATGAATAGCGGCTGAGTTCCCGGCCTTGGCTAGAGGTGGGAAGTGTTTAG
>JBCBHI010001264.1:0-631 GCA_038525885.1 Bacteroidota bacterium | reverse complement strand
CAGAAGGAATACCAGACCGTGACGAGCGAATCTTCACGGAATTTTTTGAATCCGTTACCCCAATCACTTTCTGAATAGCCTCCGGTATAATCATCTGGGAACTGAATGTCAAATTCCGTTTTGAATTGCTCGATGGACCATCGGGGATGCGGTTCAAACTCTTGCGTTTGGGTGAGGGGCGCAGGGAAAAATTCACAGGCTGCTAAGGAGCCTAACAGGAGAATAAAGAGTACATAACGCATAGGAAAAATGGTGTGTATGAGAACGGGAAAACCAATTACACTACAATTAAGAACCACAACCTTATAATTCCGTTGTGAGGGCTGGCTAAAAAACTGGGCCTACAAATATCTCCAATTTGCCCTGTACACTCATTGCTGGATCTAATTGAGGGCGTTTTGAGGGCACCGTTAGTGGCGCGCATGGGTGAGCCATCCGACGGCGTGGGATACGCCCAAGTGTTATCCCGAATTCAGGTTATTAAATTAAAACCTCTGTTAACTTCGAGTCTTCTCTGGGTACTCTGTGTTCCCCTTTTTAGTCTTTTTGCAGAGGAGGAATTCTGTAAGTAACTGGCCTGTCTTAGGATTGGTTAAACTTATTGATCCGGTCAAACACCACTATAGATCTG
>JBCBHI010001263.1:0-636 GCA_038525885.1 Bacteroidota bacterium | reverse complement strand
TTCCAGGCGGCCATCGAGGATACTCGGTGGCCGTTTTTGCTTTACAAAGCCCAATGCAGATAGGGCCTCAAGTTCCTCTCTCGCGCATACACAAGGCTCCCCGCCTGAAAAAAAATCAGGTTTTGGGGGAAATGAATGGCTGCGTGCAGAGTACTGGTACAAGATAGCCCCTAGCCGTTCGCCAGCTTGGTTTAAGATTCAGATGAAAGTGCTGCGCACTCAGATGACTGCATGCCCAATCTGGTTCGAGGGTCTCCCTCGGACCTAACGATAGTGTGAGCGCCTCGCTCACAATTAAACAAAGCCAAAAGGAGATAAAGCCCCCATTCCAAAGAATTTGCGGTCGAGCAAGGTATGAAAGCCAGGAGGCTTTCTTGGGGGTAGTCACGGGCCTGGAAGCCCGCGACAGTAATGGTCCGACCGACCGCTACAATTCTTCTGTATTCTGACTCCTGTATTTTTTACTCTTCGAGGTTTCAGAGGCGTAGAGCTGTATTCTATTTTCCCTTCTCGCTCCTCGCTTCTGACTTCTGGATTCTGTTTTCTGTATTCTCACTTTTTCCTCTACAAAAAGAAGGGCCTGCACCAATTCCAGTCGCGGAGCGACGACATAATGTAGCCCCGGGATTCATACGG
>JBCBHI010001262.1:0-661 GCA_038525885.1 Bacteroidota bacterium | reverse complement strand
GGTATCAACTGGACGTTTGCTCCTATGGTGGACATATCCCGCGATGCCCGATGGGGCAGGGTGATGGAAGGTGGGGGGGAGGATCCGTTTTTGGGAAGTCTGGTTGGGGCAGCACGTGTACGTGGTTTTCAAGGAGAGGATCTTGCCGCTCCTAATACGCTCATTGCTTGTGCCAAACATTTTGCCGCTTACGGTTTCTCTGAATCTGGCCGTGAATACAACACCGTGGATGTAGGAACTGCTACGCTGTACAATGTAGTATTTCCACCCTTCAAAGCGGCAGCGGATGCCGGAGTGCGCACCTTTATGAACTCCTTCAATATTCTGAATGGAGTGCCAGCTACCGGCAATGCCTGGCTACAACGCGAGATCCTGAAAGGGGAGTGGAATTTCCGTGGGTTTGTGGTGTCTGACTGGGCTTCGGGAGCAGAGATGGTAGAGCATGGCTTTGCCAATGACCTGAACGAGGCTGCCGAGAGTGCGGTCATTGCTGGCAATGATATGGACATGGAGTCCCGCACCTATGTGAATCACTTGGTGCAGCTGGTAGAGGATGGCAAGGTAGAGGAAGCCCTGGTAGACGATGCCGTGCGCCGGATTCTCCGGGTAAAATTTGAATTGGGGCTATTTGATGACCCCTACCGCTACTGTGATGCCGAGC
>JBCBHI010001261.1:0-677 GCA_038525885.1 Bacteroidota bacterium | reverse complement strand
GAACCTCCGAAGAAGTGTCGAGAAAACGCACCCTCTGTCAAAACTGCCGGTTTTTTGCTACCGGAGGAAAGATCACAACGGTTACCTGCTTACTGGTTGTGGGACAGGCGTCATATAGGAGGCATGATTTCTAGTTAGGCTCATTGATGGAACAGGGGAAGTCAAGTGTGAATGATAAGGGAAAGGCACAAGTAGGGCAACCACCTATGAGGCCGAAAACCGAAGTTATGCTTGATGGCGGACCCGTCCGTAGTAGTGAAGAAGCTTCTGTAATGGAGGTGGAGCGAAGGGATGGGGTTGTATTGTCAGTTTTATCTTCGCCACCTTCTGTAATCGGGAGTAGGAGCGAGGATGTGCTGGCAAGGGTAATCCCGATTGGTAAGCAAATGGTATGGCAAGCTTACAAGAAGGTCAAAAGGAAAGGCGGCGGAGGCGGGATAGATGGGGAGAGTATGCAGGAGTTCGACGAGGAGAAGTCCGATAATTTGTATCGGATATGGAATCGTCTCAGCTCTGGTAGCTATCAAGCCCCTCCGGTCCTGGAGGTGAAAATCCCCAAAGGATCGGGTCAAACAAGGAGTCTTGGCATCCCGACGGTAGGGGACCGCATAGCGCAAGAAGTAATTCGGAGCTATCTATCCCCCCGCCTAGAGTCGGAGTTTGTTTCGAACTCCTAT
>JBCBHI010001260.1:0-680 GCA_038525885.1 Bacteroidota bacterium | reverse complement strand
CAAGCATCAGCCCAATATGCTTACGAGCTTCTTTCCATACCCTACCTATGTCGCCATCCTCATCTTTAGTCTGCTTTCGGTCATCGCCGTTACGGTTACGGTGTATAGTTACATGCTAGTTTACGAGCAGCAGGCCAGCCCCGGACCTATCGCCATTGGTAGGGTATGGAAAGAAGCTCGTAAGCATATTGGGCTGATGCTTGGTGCTTACCTGGCCCTCATGATTACGGTGTTCTTTCTTTCTCTTGTATCCTTCATTCTGCTGTTCATACCCGTCCTCATATTTGCTGTATTCTGGAGTATCTACCCTGCGGTCGTCATTTTTGAACGGCGCAATCCCTTTGCTGCCATGCGAAGGTCCATAAAACTGATGGGCGATAAGTGGTTTAGCACCCTAGGTCTATTATTAGTACTCAGCATCATAGTATATGCGGGCACAGTGTATTTGTCCATCCCTTCCTTTTTGGTAGGGGGCGTACAAAACCTGCTGTTTCTGGACCAAGGCCAGCCAGATCCTCAGTCCGTAAACTCCGTCTGGGCTATCATTACCAACACCTTTGTGACGCTAGGTAGCACCTTACTCTCGGCAGTGGTCATCGTGGGCTTGGCCTTCCAATACTTCAACTTAGTGGAACGAAAAGAGCACAAGGGCTTCTTGCAGCGTGTTACCACCATGGGTA
>JBCBHI010001259.1:0-687 GCA_038525885.1 Bacteroidota bacterium | reverse complement strand
CCGAGTAGCCTTTCTCCCAGAACAGGTGCATGGCCTTATTCACTACCTCCTCTTCATCAAATTGTCTCGGCTTTGCCATAGGCTTGGTGACTTTACAATAGTTTCAACGGGGAGAAACCCACAGATGTACTACCCTTTTTCCTACCCATGAGTTTCTCCCTTACTGTAAATATCAACCTAAATTACGGAACAATCATTCCGTAATTGGGCAAAAAAACTATCCTACCAACAGCGGATTCACATTCGTACCGCCATCTATATTGTATTCCCCTCCGGTAATAAAAGCGGCGTCGTCAGAAGCAAGGAACAAAACCAGCTTGGCAATTTCGTCAGATTCGCCAAAGCGTTTCAGTGGGATACGATCCTGCATGGCTCCGGCAAACCCATTGAGTTGCTCCTCAGTCATACCTGTTTTGCCAAAGATAGCCGTGGCTACTGGTCCTGGGTTCACTGCATTTACCCGGATCTTACGGGGGGCTAGCTCCGTAGCCGCCGTACGCGTCCAGCTATTCATAGCCGCCTTACTGGCAGCATAGATTGCCGTGTTGGCCATACCAGTATAGGCATTGATAGAGCTAAGGTTGATGACCGAGGCTCCTTCATTCAGCACAGGCAATCTATGCTGCCAGTAAGGCGGCTATGAATAGCTGGACGCGTACGGCGGCTACGGAGCTAGCCCCCCGTAAG
>JBCBHI010001258.1:0-690 GCA_038525885.1 Bacteroidota bacterium | reverse complement strand
GCCGGCTGCAATGCCAATGTATACCTCAATGGTAACAACATAGGGGGAGACATCTTCAGTGTTTCCAATCTGGTATGCATAGGGGAGGAGATCTCTCTTTGGGCCCGGGCCAGCTGGACGCCTACCGTTTCGGTCAATACCTCAGCGGGCATCAAGTGCGATAAATAACATCCAGTAAGCGTATTTCCATAGTGTAATGTTTAGGCCGCCTCGCAAGGGGTGGCCTTCTATTATTATAGCAGCCCATTTTACCCAGCAGAAGTAGTCCCCTGATTGTTTGCTTAGTCCCTTAAATGATATCAATGCAATGGTTTCTTCTTGATTCAAGGGTGAACGGTATCCATTTACATTACCAATTTTCTATTAATAAATATTCTATTGCTTGTGCGCTTCTGAACATAAATTTCAGTTGTTCGAAATTGATCATTTAATTGTTTGTGTTTGAACAAATATTGAATAATAATATGTCTTTCAGATGGGGATTGTTTTTGCCGTATTTCTAAAGATTGGCCCGTTGATAAAACCTGCTGATTTGATGATGGATAGAATTTGAAATGCCATAAGTGTTTGATATAAAGTAGGTTGTGACCTTGTTGATGTTCTGATTTTTGAGTTTCAGGATTTTTGATTGATCAAGAATTAGAAACCTTGATGAATCAAAACGACGTTGCATTTAGTAGGAAACATAAT
>JBCBHI010001257.1:0-713 GCA_038525885.1 Bacteroidota bacterium | reverse complement strand
AGAACCGGAGAGGACTTTCGATTGGAAGAAAACTCATGGAGTGTATATTAACTGACTTCCCAAATATGGATGTATACGTCATGTCTGATGTTGATGAGTATTATGAGAAGCTTGGCTATGAAGAGGAAGGTTCAATCTTCAAAGTGAAACGAACGCACAACAAAACCTAAACTAGATTAAAACACAGTTAAGCTAAAACGTTAGTTACAGTATTATACGATATGCAAGATTGGTCATTTGGTTCAAAGGTTCAACTTCGGGGCTGCTGAAAAAGTCATCAATTGCCTCCGGCCTACGCGGCGCGGCTTTAGCCGGATGGTAAAGAAATCGATAAAAACATGGCTTCAGCCCAAACAAACTGACTATCGTTGGGCTAGGCGCCCCCAGCTAAAGCCCAAATATTTTGTGCACTTATATCACCGAGCTAAATTGGATGGGGTCGCCTAGACTGGCACACCAGCCCGGCGCAATTGAAATCCCAGCTTTTTGACCCAAATCGCTGATAAACTTTGGATTTGAAATTAGTATAAAGTGGCATAATTGATTGTTGGTGAGTTTATTTTCCATTTTTCAGCATTCCCTTCCTATAGATTGGTATCAGTTCCACTCTGTGGTTGAAATGATTTGCATGGCACTTAGAAAAGAAACTATTCAAAAGAAATTAAAGATATTATAGAAACACCTTATAGTAGACGACAAAATAGTTTTAGGAG
>JBCBHI010001256.1:0-717 GCA_038525885.1 Bacteroidota bacterium | reverse complement strand
ACTCTATGGCATCCTTATCCAATATTAGTGTAAACCGACCGGTGCTTGCCATTGTGATGAGCATCATCATTATTCTGTTTGGCATCATTGGATTCACCTTTCTAGGGGTGAGGGAATACCCTAGCGTAGACCCTCCCGTGATCACAGTGGCGACCAACTATACGGGAGCCAATGCTGACATCATTGAGTCGCAGATTACCGAACCGCTAGAGGAAGCGGTCAACAGCATCCAGGGGATAAAAAAGTTGACTTCTGTAAGCCGGGATGGGCGGAGCACGATTACGGTAGAATTCGAATTGAGCGTGGACCTGGAAGCAGCCGCAAATGATGTACGCGATAAGGTGAGTGGCGCGCAGCGGAGCTTACCCCCTGATGCAGACCCGCCTACCGTGACTAAGGCAGATGCCGACAGCAGCCCGATCATTGCCTTGCAAATCCGAAGCGATCAGCGCTCCCTGTTGGAGCTCAGTCAAATAGCTGAAGACCTTTTCAAGGAGCGTTTCCAAACCATACCGGGAGTAAGTCAAGTGCGGATA
Organism: Bacteroidota bacterium; assembly: GCA_038525885.1. GTDB lineage: Bacteria > Bacteroidota > Bacteroidia > Cytophagales > Cyclobacteriaceae > DMST01. Next base: position 181 of record JBCBHI010001256.1, on the reverse strand, counting down.
TGGGGGCAAAAACGCTATTCTATGCGGATGTGGATGGATCCGGTAAAGCTGGCTGCGTACAACCTGACTCCCGTGGATGTGCTAAATGCCGTGAACGCCAACAATGTGGAATGACCCTCGGGCCGGGTAGAAGGGGCCAATACGGAGCTTTCCGTAAGAACCCTGGGGAGGCTTTCTACTC
>JBCBHI010001255.1:0-718 GCA_038525885.1 Bacteroidota bacterium | reverse complement strand
GATCCGTATTTTAGCCAAGAGCAAAAGGAATTAATAAATTTATTAATTCCTTTTGCTCTTGGCTAAAATACGGATCAGGCAGACTTCTCGTCGCTGTTGCCTGTGGGGTTTCGATGTTTAAGTACAGGCTACGCGCCCTACATTTCTGTTTCTCTTGCCGTTGTTGGTGTTTTAGCGTAGCGCCACCAACAACTTGCTGCAGTGGAGTACCTATGCGGGAATCCCCTTGCCTTAGCTGGTAGTTTATAGGCATTTAGCTGTAATGACCGAGGCCCTTCCTTACGTCAGGGTGACTGGAGTGGCTTTCGGGGGCACCACGCTGCTTTAACGCCCACAGGAATTGCTACTCAGGAGGCAATTGAGGCACGGAAAGTTCGCTCCTCGGTGGTTGGTGTCGGTCCTACCGGACCTAAAACACCAACCACGGCGAGTTGATTTATTCACGTTTTAGTCGTTCGGGATGCAGATGTTTAAGCGAAGACTACGCGCCCCTGCATCAGTCTTGCCGTTGTTGCCGTTCGAGGTTTCGATGTTTAAGCGGAGCGTCACCAACAACTCATCGCGATGAATTGGCCTAGGGGGGATCACCTTGCCTTTACCAGCGGCTTGTACCTCTATGGTACCTATCCTTATCTTCAAAACAAAAAAGGGGATGCGGTACCTACTGTTGTTGGTGATGATGTTGGTGCCTTTGGCGGCACAGAGCCAAAAGGCTTAT
>JBCBHI010001254.1:0-726 GCA_038525885.1 Bacteroidota bacterium | reverse complement strand
GTACGGTGATCAACAAGAAAGCCAAAGTACGGGTGGTGTTTCACAAGCCTAATGCGGCGGACCTAACCCGGTTGATTGAACAATGGCAGGCGGGTATCTGGACGCCCCAACTGGATGGGGTCTATGCGTTGGCAGATGGCCCTAAAGCTTTTGCCCGCATAGGCTCGGGCGAAGTGCGGGGTAAGGCGGTGATAACTTTGGATGCCTAAGCCTAGCGGTTTCTTAATTTTTTTCGCGTGAGGGGGCGACGCTTTGCTTGAGCTCACCTACGGGGCGGGCAAACCCTGGTAGGGTCCACTTAGGGTTACCCGATTATATGGCATTATCAAACCCCAAATGGTTAACCAACTGCTTTTGAGACCCTACCAGGGTTAGAATATGCGGGGCCTAGGTAGCGAGTGCTAGCACCCGACCCCTGGGTAGGCTGAGGCCCGCGAAGCGGGAAATTTCGAAGCCTACTCAGGGGGCACGCCCAATGCCTTTTGTTTTTACTAGTCTTTCCTTCGCCCGGATTTGCTGTTAGGATGTTATAAGTCTTGCCTCGGTGACGTTCGTGGCGTTGCAAACGCCATTCTCGCTGGTCCTCGTTCGGAAACGAGGACTATAAACGTTACAATCCTCCGTTGAGGGCCGCGAAGTAGCCACTAAGGGCCCCAACTATGTTGAGCAGGCAATGGACGATGATGCCCAGGTATACGTTTTTGGTCTTCCAAACTACGAAGCTGA
>JBCBHI010001253.1:0-768 GCA_038525885.1 Bacteroidota bacterium | reverse complement strand
CAACTTAGTCAAGTCTCCCGACCTAGGTCCTCCGCTGGCGCTCAGGATGACCTTTGGGGTTAGACTGACTGAAGATCAGGTATATGGAGAAAACGGGTCTGACCGGTCTTTCACAGTGCAGATACCGGTCAGACCCGTGCTCTCGTCGCCTCGCCGGGACGGGATATTAGGGATAAACCTATGAGCGCGCAGCGCTGTAAATGTAATTATACCCGGTGGCCCGGTGGCTCTCCAAGTTGGTACGCGGAGGCTCTTCAGTATGCTATTCATTTCACCTTTAACTTTTTTCATCTACAGGCAACGAAATGGGGATACGCATTCCGATAAAATTCGACATGGCTGGTGTTTTTAGCACTAGTAGTCAGGGCTTGCCCTCACTGCCGCCCATGGCTCCGATACGAGCCCTGAAAGGTGCCTGAGTTACCCGTTACCATCACGCGTAGGTTGTCGGTGACGGGCTCATCGCCCTTAAACACCGACAACGGCTTGGTATCTATGGTGAGGGTTGGCAACTCCCAGGTAGTCCGTTCGGGAAGGCTACCGAGGTCCTTCGCTGCGCTCAGGATGACCTTTGGGGTTAGATTGACTGATGATCAGGTATATGGAGATTACGGGTCTGACCGCGCCGCGTAGGCCGGTATCTGCGCTGTGAAAGACCGGTCAGACCCGTGATAGCCCTTGACCGCATCATCTCGCGGGGAAGTGTTCTGTTTTGCTGAAGGGCCGTCCAAAACGTAACTGAGGACGGCCGGATAAGGTGAAGAAAAT
>JBCBHI010001252.1:0-777 GCA_038525885.1 Bacteroidota bacterium | reverse complement strand
CAATCAGGAAGACGCCGTCATGAAATTCACCCTGGACTACATCGCCAACCCCAAAAAGTAAAACCCCGACCGAAAAGAAACAGTCAGAGCGACCCAAGGAGCAATGGCAAGATCAATGGAAATAATGGCCCTTGTATTCAGAAAAAGGAAGAACACAAAGGACACGGAGTAGACTCGGAGAGCACGGAGTTTTCTATTAAAATGTGGGATTGGGATCTAAAAGAGGAACGTCAAGAGCCGTTGAGTTAATCCATCCCGCACACTTTTCAGCCGCAGAGCGACGACAGAATGTAGGGGGAGGCGTCTCAAATGCCAGGCGAAAATTTTCGCCACTCAATTTCCTTTGGTTTTCAATTGCCCCCGGCTTTAGCCGGGTGGTAAGGATTTTCCATAATCGGGCTTTAGCCCAACTAGAGGCAGTTTATTGTGCTAAAGCACTCATACTCTAGTGTTAGGTATCCCCCGAGCTAAAGCTCAGGGCAACTCAAAAGAACAATCGTTGGTTACAAAACCACAATTATACCTTTTGATACGGCCCCTGAAAAACAGACCAGCAATTCGGTCGGGCTTAACGAACCCAAGAGGGGTATAAACCCCGAAAGAGCGACCCTAGGCCAAAAGGCAAAAACAAAGGGAATAATGCCCCATACATTCAGAAAAAGAACGGAACACAAAGCCCTCAAAGTAGACTCAGAGAGCACGGAAACTTTTATTGAAAAGTAGAGAAGGCAGCAATACTACAGGCTTGAAACAGGTGGCTACTCGCTATATCCTTGG
>JBCBHI010001251.1:0-791 GCA_038525885.1 Bacteroidota bacterium | reverse complement strand
GAAACCCGTGCCCAATTTATGAGCGAGGCTCAAGCTCAGCCTGATTTCCTTTCGGCCATGGCACTGGCTACTCCCTTGTTCGATGCCATAGGGTGCGACCACTGCCAGCTGTTTAACGACCAAGCCTACTTTGCGGCCACCCCCACTAAGGAGATTCGTGCCGAGGACTATAGTGAAGCCTTCCTGGTGCAATACAATGCTGAAAGTAATGACAGGATGATGCGGTTCATTGCAGAAATTGTTTTTGCAAGCTTACGCACCACCCGGCCCTCAAGATGCCCTCTCAGCGCCGTATAGGTCCATGATGCAGCATCCTGGACGCTTATGTTGCATTTCTGGACCGCAGAAACTCCGTGGGGGTCTGGCCCACTTCTTTTTTGAAGATGGCGTTGAAGGAAGATTTGGAGCTAAATCCCGCCGCTTCTGCCAGTGCAATTAGTGTATAGCGTTGCGCCTCCTCATCTAGCATCAGCCGTTGTACCTTTTTCACCCGGTAGTGGTTCAGGTACTCAGAAAAATTCATGCCCTTCACCTCGTTCACATATTGGGTGATGTCCCGGGCGGGCAGGCCTACTTGCTGCGCAAACTGGGGTAGGGTAAGTTTCGCGTTAGTAAACACTTCTTCCTCTTCCATAGCCCGCCGCAGGGCCTCCTGAACTGGCTCCCATTTGTCAGCCGGGGGCGCAGTAGTGCGTACCGCACTAAAAAAGGAAGAGGGCTTGGAGAACCCCACATAGCCGATCCAGTAAATGAACAAGGAATTGACGATCAGCGTGGGGTAATAAAACGGG
>JBCBHI010001250.1:0-800 GCA_038525885.1 Bacteroidota bacterium | reverse complement strand
CAGGAAAGGATACACCACGGCATTGCCATGGGTAAAACGATACTCCCCGCCTACGGAAACCGCAAAGCCGCTGTACCCACCGGTAGCAGAGGAGCAATCGATGCATTCCACCTGATCAATCCCAAAATTGCGAGGATTGGCCCTTACTCTGCCTACCGAGGCACGCAAAGCCGTTCTGTTTGATACATGCTTGTATTGCAAATTGCTTGCACTAAAGAAGGGACGGATGAAGTAGCTGTTGCCAATCACCTCTTGTGATAATACCCCTTCGCTCAGGGGAGTCACTTTTAAGAGGGTGGTACCAAGTTCATGAAAAGTACGATCTGGCGGGGGAATCAGATCTTGTTCTTGGGCAAAGGTGGAAAAAGAAACCCCCAGGAGGGCGATGAGTAAAAGTCCATTTTTCATGTGAGTAACTATTTTGTTGTTGCGTGTTACTCAGATTGCCAATGTCATGCCAAATTGTTCTTGTGTAATAAAAAATTGTACTTACGCTAGAATTCCATCCCCAGCAGCGTCATATCATCAATCTGCTTTTGGTCTCCCCTCCAAGCATCCAGGGTAGCCTGGAACTGGGTAAGCTGCTGAGGCATAGGCAAGTGTGCGTGGTCTGCAATGAGCTTTTTGAGCTGTTTCACCCCAAACTTCCCTTTCTTTCCCTCCCCAAACTGGTCGATGATCCCATCGGTAGGCAAGTAAAGCTTGGCCCCAGGATGTAAGGTGAAGGAGCGGTTGGTATAGCTTCGGTTTTCATCACTGTGAATGCCGGCTACGGATTCCTTATCCCCTCTTACCTCCTT
>JBCBHI010001249.1:0-856 GCA_038525885.1 Bacteroidota bacterium | reverse complement strand
GCCGTTTGGGAGTACAAACCGATTGGGGTAGTCGGGGGTTTGGATAGGCAAAACGGTAGCCGCTGGTGGAATTGTTTTGCCCTCATTCTCCCAGTTATCTACCCTTTCAGGCTTAATGCCGCGCGCCTCACATAAAATGAAGGAATGATCTCGTGGTGGGACGACTCCAAGTCGTCTTACCACTGAAGTCGCAAAGAGCTGTAAATGGCACTGCCATGGCTTCACCACCCACCCAATATGCATTTCGCCCCTGGTAGAGTGTAAGTGTTGACCTATTTCTGATATTCAAGCCCATGCCAAGCACCCCTAGCGATACCAAAAAACGACTCGAATAGTCTAGAGCATTGCTTTTGTTGGTGTTTTAGCGAAGCGTCACCAACAAACCACCCCTCCATCTGCCCTCTAGAACTTAGTTCATTGTTTACCCCATTGAGGTAAGCCGCAGTATCCCTGAGAGCAGAGATTCGATCCCCACTCCAAAATACTGCCTCGCCTAGCTCATTTCCCTAACTATTTTAAGTTTTGGATAATGATCGACATGCCGCAGAGCCGCAGCCAAGGAAACTCCACACCTCCCCGGCACCCGGTCAAAATTTCAGATATAGCGCTGCGCGCTCATAGGGTAAGGGTCGATAGGTCGCTATCAAGATTTCTGTAGGGGCCGTATCAAAAGCCAAACGTAAAATTGAGATACCAATTTTTGTTTGGCGTCAATAAATCCTTTCCCTCATCAGGGAAAGGTGGCCGGAGGCCGGAAAGGGTTTTACCTCAGTCGAGTGCGACCCCAGCGAAAGCCCCAAATTAGCGCGTTAGAGACGTTTTTCTTACCGATGAGGTTTTAACCCCTTCACCCTTC
>JBCBHI010001248.1:0-901 GCA_038525885.1 Bacteroidota bacterium | reverse complement strand
CTCCGTTTGTGATATTGTATACCTCTCCGCAGGCTTCCTCAGGGGCGGATATGGCCTGGCGAATGGCCAGGACCACGTTGCTGACGGCGGTCATATCTACCATGGTTTTGCCATTGCCGATGATGCGCAGGCGTCCCTCTTCATGACTGCGAATCACCCGCGGCATAATAACGGTGTCACCGCGGCCTAGCAGGGCCCTGGGCCGGAGGATAATGTGGGGGAGGGTAGAGGCTCCCAGCATCTGCTCGGCAGCATATTTGGTTTGTGCATAATAGTTGACCAGCCTCTTGGGTAGCGGGTCAGACTCTTTGATGAACCGACGGTCACGACCGGTGGTGTACAAAGAAGGGGTACTGATGTAGATAAACCGCTGGGTGCCGTGCTGCTTGCTGAACGCAATGAGGTGCCGCTGAGTCTTGAGGTTGGCCTCTTCGAAATCCTGCCAGGCGCCCCATGGGGCAGACAAGCTAGCGCAGTTGATGACTATTTCGGGAGGTTGATCGAAGAGGGTTTCGGCATATTTTCTGTCAGAGAGGTCTCCCAGAACGTACCGTACCTTTTCGTGGATTACGGTGGCATGGGGACGTAGGGTACGGCCTGCCGCTACAATGTTTTGAATAGCTGGATCATAGACTAAAGTTTCCACGAGCCTGCTGCCCAAAAAGCCGGTAGCTCCCGTCACTAGTACATTCATGAAGGTAGATGAAAAAGGTGGGTTCTCTTGTAGCGGGTAAGATAGCAAGTTTTGCTGGGATGCTCTGGAGGGAGGGGGCTACTTCCTGGGGGGATTGTCTAGGGTTCAACATCTGGGAGGGGGGCATGATTGCTCGCAGAGGCGCCTGTGATGATTTCTCGCAGAGACGCAGGGGGCAACGCAGAGGGCGCTGAGGTTTTTTGGGGT
>JBCBHI010001247.1:0-930 GCA_038525885.1 Bacteroidota bacterium | reverse complement strand
ATCCTTCAATTTGAATACCTATGATAATACCTTCTAGCGATACAATTCCAAGATCTTTTTTACAGTTTGGATGAAAGAGATCATACCGTACGCATCTTTTTATTTCGTTGGGAGAGAAGGAAAAGCGTGCCATAGAGGCGAAAGTTAAGTGAAGCTGGGATAACTATCTTCTGGAAACAATGGGTTTTCAGAATACTGAGCGCTCTTTACCTTTGGAACCCTTTTCATAAGCACATGCCCAATCCAGATTTCATTTGCATAGGCGCCCAGAAAGCGGGTACTACCTGGTTGCACCACCAGCTAAATCAACACCCTGAAGTTTGGATGCCTCCTGTGAAGGAACTCCATTTCTTTGATCAGCAGGATGTCAGCCGTAGAATATATCTGTTATTTCGGAAAGGGAGACGCAAGAGGACAACCATAAATCAGCTAAGACGGGTGGTGCGTGGCGATGAGCCCCGCTGGATGTTGACCTATCTCTTTACCAAGCGTACACCTAGTAACTACACTAAGCTATTCTACCCCCAAGAATACCAGATTTCCGGGGAATGTACACCGGCATATGCACGGTTAGAGCTAGAGGCGGTAGCCAAAATAGCTCAACTGGAGCCCCAGCCTAAAATCATTTATCTACTACGCAATCCGGTTGACCGGGCATGGTCACAAGTGAATTTTTTTCGCCAGCACATCATTTGCCGAATTGATGTCTAGAAACTGGAATAGGTCTTTTAGTAATTTATCAGGATTGGTCTTTATCTGATCGAAGAAACCAATAAACATCCTATCCTTAGGAAAATGAGTTTCCCACTTTTCAAGAACATTCACATAGCTAGAATTTAACCAAAACCGCTCTTCCTTAGAGAAAGCATAGGCCCGTTGAGCTTGAATTCCCCGCGTCCATTGCTCCAAATCCCTTTGCGTAGCGGATAT
>JBCBHI010001246.1:0-941 GCA_038525885.1 Bacteroidota bacterium | reverse complement strand
GTGGCTCCCTGCTGAAAAGCCTCCAGGCTTTCGACTCCCCGCAGCAATCCACCCCCATTAGGCCCCAAGAGAACCATACAAAGTATTTGGGTGAAATGATTTGCAAGCCGCAAAGCCTTAACCCAGATAGTCAAAAGCGGTCCGCAGACATGGTATAATTTCATTCACACCGCCTCCCGGCGCTCATCGGGGTTTGGGGTACGAGAGAATCCTCATTCACTCATCCTTCACCCCTCAAAAGTCATCCTGAGCGATAGCGAAGGACCTAGGTAGCTATGGCTCACCAACTCACCTCCAAACCTAAGACTCCCCGAGAAACCTTCAGCCCCACTTGCCACCGCCCACTCCACTCGGGTAGAAGTTACTTCCGCCCGAAAAAGCCCCAGACTACGCCCCCTAAGGTCTTGGTACTTTGTTGCTCGCATAAAGTGGATTAGCAGCGGCCACCGAGGTACCCCCAAAGGCTACTTCACCGCGATGAGTTGTTGGTGACGCTTCGCTTAAACACCAACAACGGCGAGGCATGACCAGTAAGAGTCATTTAGCCACCCCTCAAAAGAGTCATTCTGACCAGCGGGCCTGCGCGGCGCGGAAGGACCTAGGTAGATACTGATGACCAACTCGCCTCCAACCCGTGCACTCCTCGTGAAACATTAGACCTCACCTGCCCCAGCCCACCCCACTCGGGGGGAAGTTGCTTCCTCCCGAAACCAGACTGCCCTCCCTAAGGTCTGGGCACTTTGCCGCTCCCGTAAAGTGGATTAGCAACCGCCACCGAGGTACCCCCAAAGGCTACTTCACCGCGATAAGTTGTTGGTGACGCTTCGCTTAAACACCAACAACGGCGAGGTATGATCAGTAAGGATCATTTACCCACCCCTCCAAAGTCACCCTGACGAAGGCCTGCTCGGCGCGGAAGGACCTAGGTAGATACTGATGAC
>JBCBHI010001245.1:0-973 GCA_038525885.1 Bacteroidota bacterium | reverse complement strand
CTTTGCTCACTAACCTGGGAGTAAAGTCCAACGGTCAGCTAGCTCATAATCAGCCACGAATATCCCCCCAAAGGCAAGGTTGTCTGGCAGGTACCCCAAGTGGAAAGAAGGCATAAGGGCGCTATGGAACCGCTCTCCGTTCCAGAGGGCTATTTTTGCTTCTATAAGGTTACTGACTTGGTGCTGGGTATTATCTCCACCTGCCAAAGAATTATTTACTGACCAACTCCAGCCAGGCCCTACTCTGACCTCAAACCAAGGCAAACCTATACGGGCGACAAGGCCGGAATACAGGGAAACTACGCCCGAAGCTTGGCTGTTGCCTCCTCCTACCTCTATCTGAAAAGAACCTTTGGTAAGTACTTGGGTCCCGTTAGACTTCCCAGGCCGATCAGTAACAATGGGATCGGTATTCTGCCCCTGTGCCCAGCATGAAACGGAAGAAGCGAAAAGGAGAAAACAAAGAAGGGTAGGTTTGAAGTCCATTCTTCAAACCTACCACTTCAGTATCCTATCAGCAAACCTAGTTAAACCCTCAATCGCACGCTCTAGGCGGACTGAGCGTCCATTCCTTGCCTAGGCTTCACAAAGAAGTTGAACAATATGGATAGAGCCACTACCAGTACCGCCCCAATCAGGTTAAACCACAGATAGCCAATGGCTTCCGGATCATAGAAGTAGAACACCAAAACAGCGGTCTGGCTGATCACCGTGGCCAGGAAGGTGGCTCCCCCTTTCACAAACTTGATAAAGAAGGCCACAATGAACATCCCTAGTACGGTACCGTAAAAGAGTGACCCTAGAATATTGATGGCCTCAATGAGGTTTTCAGCGCGATTGGCCACCAGGGCAAACAAGATGGCCAGTACTCCCCAGGCGGCCGTCAGAATCTTGGACATGGTGAGGAAATGCTGGTCCGATCCTTCAGGACGGAAGACCCGCTTGTAGAAATCCAGCGTGGTGGTAGAGGCCA
>JBCBHI010001244.1:0-989 GCA_038525885.1 Bacteroidota bacterium | reverse complement strand
CCTCGCGTGGCCGAGTAAATAACAGCTGGAAGGCGGGATTGAAAACCAACGGGAAGCTCCTCAATGACCAAAACAAGGCCCGTTTTAAGGCCGCGAATGAAAATTTTGGTTTTGAATTATCTGATAACTTACCGCAAGTACATGGTTCCTTGTTTTTCAATAAGAGTAACCAATTAAAGGATTTTAGTGGCAACCAGCAGTCCTTCAATTTTGGGGCTATGGCAGGCATACAAAGCTTTATTCCGAAGGGCGATTATCAATCCTTCACGGATAAACTATTAATGGCCCCAAAATCAAAACTTAAACTGGGCGAAGAGTCAGCGAAAGTTGATCAATTTCAAATGGATACTTTCGTCAATACCTATAAGGTGGGTGCGAATACTTCCTACAATTACTCGGATAAGGAAAAGAAAAATCAGTTTGGGTTCAACGCCAGTGCAGCCTACTACCATGCTGCTTACAGCAGCAGTAATCCGGCAGTTAAGGCGCTGCAGGACCTGGAAATCACGGCCGGGCTTACTGGGAAAACGACTCTTCTCCGAGGAGACCAGTTATCGGCTATGGTGAATCTGAATATATATAAGGCGCTCAACTATCCCCAACTAGATGATAGCCAGAAATCCCATTTGGCTGCTCCAGATCCTGAGGCACAAAAAGGCCGGGTAAAAAAGGAGGATGTACAAATGATGGTCATGGGAAGCTATGCCAGAGGACCGGTGAACCTGCAAGGCACACTCAATCTAGACTTGACCCAGGCCAAGAATAACAAGTATTCCATCAAACTAGGATATGATCTTTTCAAGCTAGCCAAGGGGGATAAATTAGGTGTATTCTTCCGGCATACGGGGGGAAATAGAGGTGAAGGCGATACTCCCGCTCAGTTTGGCTTCTACTACACTCCAAAGAAATAAGGGATGAGATCAGCCATTCACCGACCTTCAGAGCGCTCTAGCGAACCCGTCTCTCATGGGGGTTACCTCTTCCAGCGA
>JBCBHI010001243.1:0-1000 GCA_038525885.1 Bacteroidota bacterium | reverse complement strand
TCCGAACGGCCGTGCGCCCGAAAATCCACCGCCTCTACTACGAAGCCTTGCCCAACCAGTAATTCAATCAGTTTCCTGAAATCCACCGCCTTACTCCGCCATCCGTGTACCATCAGGATCTTGGGGCCTTCAGTACCCCAGCGGTAGCGGGTCAGGGTGGTGCTCCCATAGTTGAAAGTATCCTTAAAAGCACTTTCTGCCAGAGCCTCCTGCTTTTCGCTCCAGCGGGTACGCCCCGGCCGGGTAAATACTTCCCAAACTTGCTGGGCCGTCCACCTAGGTGCGGGATACTGGGCTACCCGCAATACTTTCTTCATGAACTCAATCTTGCGATTGGTTTTTGGGGGGCGGCCTGCCGGTCTGCTCCGGTCAATACTGCCAGCATCTAGATAGGATATTTTGGTGTTACCTTCCATACTTAACATACCGATCGGTATTTTATGGGTTAAAAAATTTTATGTGGTAATTGAATCGATCAAACGATACAGCATTGCTTTGATGTGTTGGTAAGAACCCTTGTCACCTTCTACCCGCGACATCATAATGGCCCCTTCTATGGTAGCGTAGAAAAAGGTTGCCCACTGGTCTACATCAAAGTCCTGTGTGAGCTGCCCCTCTAGCCGCCCACGGTGGAGCATTTTCTTGAAAGAATCCTTCAATAAGGCGATGCTCCTTACCACCCGCATACGTAGGTGCGGATGATTATCATCGGCTTCAATAGAGGTATTTAAAATGGGACATCCGCCCGGAATAGGAGGATCTAGCACATATTCTTCATAATAATCCACAATCGCTTTCAGCTTAGCAGGAGCGGTGGACTGTGCTTTGATCCGGGGTCTCAACTGATCCAGCACTACATTGACGGCGTGCTCAAAAGCGGCAAGCACTACCTCGTCTTTATTCTGGAAATTACCATAGATCGCCCCTTTGGTAATGCCTGTGGCATTGGTAATGTCTGATATAGAAGTGGCCGTGTATCCCTTCGTGTTGAAGAGAGGCA
>JBCBHI010001242.1:0-1001 GCA_038525885.1 Bacteroidota bacterium | reverse complement strand
GTGAGATGCTCAGCCGCGGCCCGCATAATAATTTTACCTACCGCCGGGCTTCCCGTGAAGAAGATATGGTCAAAGGGAAGCTCCAACAAGGCTTGGGAGACTTCAATGGCTCCTTCGAACACGGTCACTTCCTGAGGATCAAACACCGCTTCCATCATTTTGGAAATCATGGTAGCAGTATGGGGGGTCATTTCTGACGGCTTCAGTATGGCCGTATTACCAGCGGCTAAGGCTGATACCAAAGGCCCTACGGTTAGCTGAAAGGGGTAATTCCACGGAGCGATAATGAGGGTGACGCCCTTGGGTTCGTAGATGACTTCGGCCTTGGAGCCTAACATAGAAATAGGTGTGGCTACCCGCGAAGGGCGCATCCACTTTCGTAGATTCTTACGCGTATGCTTTATCTCCTGTAGTACCGGGAGTATTTCGGTAATATCCGTTTCTAGATGCGGTTTCTTAAAGTCTGAGTGGATGGCCTCCCGTATCTCCTGTTTGTGATTAGCAATCCAATTCTCCAGTTTCTTCAAGGTCTGCATACGTTCCGAGAAGGTAGAGGGACCACGCGTGGTGAAAAAGTCCTTTTGTGCCTCAAAGGCGCGGGGAATTTCTTCTAAGGAAACGGCCTTGGGGTTTTCGATGATAGTATCCATAGAGAATAGGAGATGTGAACTTATTAAGATAGCAAAATTAAACTATTCGGTATGGAAAAGTTTGATTGATGGATTGAAATTATGAAGAGGAGTCCAATGTTAGCTTATTGTTAAACTAATATTACGTACCTTCGTATATATTAACATTGGGATAATTTTTGAGAAAGCTTCCTACCATATCGCTCCTCCTAGTGGTTTGCTTGCAACCCATCTTTGCTTCGGTAAAGGATCAGCAAGCAGCACCTCCCGTGCCCGGGCTAGACCGACATGTGGAGCTATGGCAGCGTAGGCAAGCAAAACATCCGAATCAGGAAAGGTGGCTGGTAGAACAGGTCTGAAGACCTGTTCTAC
>JBCBHI010001241.1:0-1014 GCA_038525885.1 Bacteroidota bacterium | reverse complement strand
GTATTATCCGGTTCAATTCGGTGTACAACAAAGGCACCACCTTCACCCTCGAAATCCCCAACAAACCTGCTGACATAGAGCCTGACTACGAATAATGCCTATCTTTCTGGCATGGCAAAACGACTCCGGATTGGTCTCATAGGTTCGGGCAATGTAGCCTGGCATCTTGGGCCTGCTTTGGAAAATGCAGGGCATCATCTGGTCGGGTTATACAGCCCTACACCCAAAAACGCCAAAGCCTTACAAAAGCGGTTGTACGAGGCTCAACTTCTGGAAGAGCCAGATTTTACAGGAGTGCGACCCGATGTCCTCATCATGGCTGTGAAGGACGATGCGATTCCTTACGCTACCGGCGAAGCCATTGTAGGGAACAACACCCTACTAGTCCATACCTCCGGCAGCAAACCGCTATCGGCACTAGGCTATGCTTCTACCACGCGCCGGGGAGTTTTCTATCCCTTACAAACCTTCAGTAAGGACCGGAAAATTGACCTGCAGCAGGTACCCATTCTGGTGGAGGCCGAACATCCTGAAGACGAACGGCTGCTGCTTGGGCTAGGAAAATCCATCTCCAAACAGGTTACTAGTATTTCCTCCGCAGACCGCGCCAAACTCCACGTTTCCGCCGTATTTGCCTGCAATTTCACCAACCACCTGCTTACCATTTCACAGCAGATCATGCGCAATGAGCGGCTAGACTTCAGTCTGCTAAAACCATTGATTGCTGAAACATTAAGTAAAAGCTTGGAAATAGGCCCCGAAAACTCACAGACCGGGCCAGCCGTGCGGGGTGACGTGGAGACTCTGGAAAAGCATATGCAGTTTCTGGAAAGGGCCCCAAAACTAGCTGAGATTTATCAGAAACTTAGCCAACATATTTTGGATATGTACACCCCATAATGGTACTTTATAGTGTTTTATCGTTAACTATTACTCACCCTATTTCTCGATTTTTCCATGGATTTATTTCCAATTTACATCTTGTTAGACACCACCGGTGGGGATACGCGTGGT
>JBCBHI010001240.1:0-1089 GCA_038525885.1 Bacteroidota bacterium | reverse complement strand
CAAAAAACATAGCCCCCTGTGATCCGGGGCTATTCTATGTAATACCTTCCCCTCCAAATCGCATACCGATATGCGTATTTCCTGAGGCACTTCCGCACTTACCGCTAGCAAAACATGTTGATTATCTTGCATGGGATAGAGCGATATGTCGAAAGTTGCCTGCATCAGCGCGGTTGTCATTTGTGTTAATTGATTGTTTACTAATTGTTGTCGGATAAGGTTAACGGCAAATATTAGATTTGGATGTGTGAATGACGTAGACAAATGGTTGACATGCCCCTAATCAGGTTCTTTCGAAGACTTTTTATGAAAAAAAGTGAGTCCAACTGCTGACCATACCGAAGTGCTCAAGATTATCCATGTGGATATGGATGCTTTTTATGCTTCGGTGGAGCAACGGGACAACCCTGATTTGAGAGGCAAACCAGTAGCCGTAGGCGGAAGCCGGCAGCGGGGAGTGGTGGCCGCGGCTAGCTATGAAGCGCGCAAGTATGGAGTGTATTCCGCTATGGCTTCCGCAATTGCGTTTCGCAAATGCCCCCAGATCATTTTTGTAAAGCCCCGCTTTGAGCACTATTCAGCCATCTCCAAGCAGATCCGGGAGATCTTCTACGAGTACACGGATCTGGTAGAGCCCCTCTCCTTAGATGAAGCCTACCTGGACGTAACCCATAACAAGAAGGGAATGCCCTCAGCCACCCGTATCGCTAAGGAAATTCGGTCCAGAATCAAGGAAGAATTGAACCTGACCGCCAGCGCGGGCATCAGTGTGAATAAGTTTCTGGCCAAAGTAGCTTCCGACCTAAACAAACCCGATGGGCTTACGCTCATTCCGCCAGATAAGGCAGCTGAGTTTGTGGAGCAACTTCCTATCCATAAGTTCCATGGGATCGGGAAGAAGACCGCAGAAAAGATGCACAAGCTGGGTATTAACCACGGGGCTGACTTGAAGGCGTGGAGCCTGGAAGGTTTGGTAAAGAAATTTGGTAAGTCCGGCAGATGGTATCATGCCATTGCCAGGGCAGAAGATAACCGCCGGGTAAACCCTGACCGCATCCGCAAGAGCATTGGGGCCGAACGCACCTTCGA
>JBCBHI010001239.1:0-1108 GCA_038525885.1 Bacteroidota bacterium | reverse complement strand
GGCGCAGCATGAAACCGAAAAAAAGGAGCAGGCGATTACTTCATTGACCCAAGAAAATGCCATTCAGGATTTGCAGTTAAAACAACAGCGATTGGGCCTGCTGGGTGGCGGAATAGTCACCCTCTTGGTCATATCATTAGGCTGGGTAATTCTGAGACAGCGAAATCTCAAAGCCCAGCAAATACAATGGAATCTGGAACGGAACTTACTGCGTACCCAGATGAATCCGCACTTCATCTTCAATTCACTTGCCTCCATTCAGAGTTTCGTATTGAGAAAGGATAATAAAAAGGCGGTCCTCTATTTGGCAAAATTTGGAGAGCTGACTCGAGATATTCTAGAAGCTTCACGGCAGGATTTTGTTCCTCTGGAACAGGAAATCAGGATGGTCAGTAACTATGTGGCACTTGAACAAGCCCGGTTTGGTAAAACCCTGAACCTGGAAATCGACATCGGAGATCTGGATGCTGAGAATATCACCATCCCCCCTATGTTGATCCAACCTTTTTTAGAAAACTCCATTCAGCATGGGTCTGCCACCCGAGACCAGGGAGATATTCACCTCAAAATTTCGGAAAAAGATAACAAGCTAAAAGTCATAGTGGAGGACAATGGAACGGGTTTGGCGGAGGGCGCCATGAACTCTAACAAGTCCTTAGCCATCAAAATCACCAGAGAACGGCTTCAACATATTCACCAAGGGGGGGGTAAGGTTTTATTACAAGTGACCAACCGCAAAGACCCTGAAGGTCATATATTAGGCGTGCGGGTACAATTTGAACTTCCTTTACGCTATGCATTCTGACTCCATTTCGGCCATACTTGTAGAAGACGAAGCCAACGCCCGAGTGGCCTTACTGGAAATGCTCAACACCTTTTGCCCAGAAGTGGAGGTAGTAGGCGAAGCCGGTAGTGTACCAGAGGGATTATCGGCTATTGAAAGGCACCAACCAAAACTAGTATTTCTAGACATACAGTTAGGTCAGGAACGCTCCTTTGAGATTCTCCATACCCTGCCCAAAATCAATTTTCATCTCATTTTTGTGACTGCATATCAAGAGTTTGCACTTGAGGCCTTCCAGCTTTCTGCGGTTGACTATTTACTGAA
>JBCBHI010001238.1:0-1139 GCA_038525885.1 Bacteroidota bacterium | reverse complement strand
AGCATTTGGTCTTTAGCCTCCACCGGTTCGGTATAGATGCCCTGTCCCTCGTCGGTATTGTCCTCCACTTTCAGGGTAAGGTCACCGCCAATGGTTTCCACATATACGTGGTCCTGTATGCTCACGTGGGGGTGTTTCCCATCGCGGAAATCATCCCGGGTGGCGCGCTGCCAACGGAACTCATGCTGAGTCGGAAATACCACCTCATGATCGCTCCGGTTATCCAGGTAGTCCAAGTCACCCTCTCCATTGATAACCCACTTGAAGGTCTTGATATCATTCACGTCTTTCCCCACCCGAAACACCATGTACAGGTGTGGGCCTATCACCGCGAAGCGGGAAAAGGTGGTATTGCGATAATACTTGTATAGCTTACCGAAATCATCGATGAACCGGGGATCACCGATCAGGGCTAGCTCCTTGGGGGTGAAATGCTGGTCACCGTATTGGTAGGCACTGAAAACGTCGGACACCTCCAGCTCTTGCTTCAGGCCCAAGTGTACGTTGTACCCGAACAAAAAGTGGTCGCCCAGGGGTACCATATCCCGCGGCACACAGTTGTGCTCGGTAGTGATTCGCTCCGTAGTGAGCAGGGCCATATCCAGGGCCCCAAAGGTATCCTTGCGGTCGTCATTCAGCTGGTTGAGACGCGCACGCAGTTCTCCCGCGCTTTTGCGCAGGCGATTTTGAAGTATCTCGTAGGTACCCCCTTCCAAGGCCGCACCTTTGTTCTTATCGTCGGTATGTTGAGTTGTTTGGTCTGCCATATTTGTTTGGTCGATGAGGGAATAACCACCCCGGGCTGCCGCCCACCCCTCCTTGAAAAGGAGGGGATTTACTTTGCCTTGTGGCCAAAAAATTAGTCTAATAGAAACTACCTTGCTTCACGCCAGTGGGCTTTGATTTTATTCAGTACCGCATCCATAGCATGGAAAATATCTTCATTCGGAAAGCGAAGAACGGTAAAGCCCAAGTCTTCCAGGTGAGCTTGACGATAGCGGTCTGTCGCAGCTTGTCCAGGATTGTCATGCAAACCTCCATCCAGCTCGATTACCAGTTGTTCTTCAGGACAATAGAAATCGACAATGTAATTCCCAATAGAAGGTTGCCGCCGGAATTTCTTCCCCTCTAACTGCCTA
>JBCBHI010001237.1:0-1156 GCA_038525885.1 Bacteroidota bacterium | reverse complement strand
TTACGTTTACCACGCGCCCACCATTGGGGGCGAGTTTCAGTGCCTCTAGCAGCCTGCCGGTGAGGGCAAAGTGCCCCAAATGGTTGGTCGCAAACTGAGCCTCAAATCCTTGGTTGGTTTTGCGCGGTGGAGTTGCCATGATACCCGCATTATTCATGAGCACATCTACCCAGTCAAATTGATCGGTATAGGCCTGTACAAACTGAGTTACTGAGTCTAGGTCGGACACATCGCATTGCATGAGCGTAAGCTCGGCTTTGGGTACCGAGGCCAGTATTTTATCTACCGCTGCTTGCCCCTTTTGTACATTGCGCACCGCCAGAATTATATGGGCGCCCTTACTGGCCAAAGCTTTGGCGCTGGCAAAACCTAAGCCACTGTTGGCTCCGGTTATGATGACGAACTTGCCTTTTTGATCCACGATATCCTGGGTAGTCCAGCGTTTTTTCATGCTTCATTTATGGTTGGGCCCGCAAATTACGGTGCTATCGCTTTTAAACTAATTGGTGAAGCTTAGTTCAGAAAAAAATGTGTGAGAGCGCTTAAACCTGCTTCCGTTATGGGCATCTAAGCGACAGACTACCCATACTATGAAGCATTCTCTATTATGTATTGCCTACCTGGCCCTGGCTGGCTGTGCCGGCTCCAAGGTGATCAGTTCACTGGAAACGGGAGACCGCAGTGAGGATTTCAAATACAAAAACGGCTCCACCGGCGTCCGGTATTCGGTAACGCACGATGAGGAATACCTCTATGTGAAACTGCTGGCCACTGACCGCATATCCATGGCTAAGATAGCCAGGGGTGGATTGCAGGTGTTTTTTGACATAGAAGGGAAGAAGAACCGAGACGTGTACTTGCAATACCCCCTTACTCAGGAGCAGCAACAGGCCTTACGAGGGCAGGGCAGGCCCGGAGGCTTAGGAGGCCGAGCGGGTGGCCGCCAGGGGGCTAACCAAAACGAACAAGGCCAACGAAGGAATATTAGCCAGATGCTCCAATTTGTACCGCCTCAAGCTCAGTTTGTAAGGTTTGAAGCCATGGACGATTTGAATATGCAAGACCCAGAGGTGGACATCTTAGCTTCGCTCTATTCTCCCTCTGGGGAGGATATAGTGTATGATCTGGCCATCCCTTTCTCTCGGCTTTCGGCCCA
>JBCBHI010001236.1:0-1194 GCA_038525885.1 Bacteroidota bacterium | reverse complement strand
ATCACCTCACGCACGAGTTCAAAACACCCCTGGCTTCCATGATGCTGGCTAGCAAAACCATACCGCTGGCCGCTGACCCCAACAAACGCCAGGACCTTGCTCAGCTCATTACCCGGGAGGGCCAACGGCTGGAGGGTCACATTGACCGGGTATTGCAACTGGTGCAGTCTCGCAGCCAGGCTTTTGTACTAGAACGAGAACCTACCGACATGAAGGGGTTGCTCTTGCAAACTCTGGATCGCTTATCGTTGCTCATGGAACAAAAACAGGTACAAGTGGAGTGGGACTGGCAAACCAACCAACTCGTATCTGTAGACATGGCTCACTGGGAGAATGTGTACTTCAATTTGCTGGAAAATGCCCTGAAATACGGGCCGGAATCTGGGGGAACTCTCTTCCTGTCGGCCTCTCAAGAGGACACTAGTTGGACGTTTACCATTCGCGATCAAGGGCCGGGCATTGCCCAATCGGTACTCTCCCATATTTGGGAGCCCTTTGTACAACAGACCTCTGCTAAAGGAGGCTTTGGGCTTGGGTTGCCCTATGTGAAGCGGATAGTGGAAGCCCATGGAGGCAAAATTTCGGCAAGAAATCACACAATCGGTGGAGCAGAATTTGTTATTTGGTTACCCCTCACTTCCCTTAGCGCATGAATATCCTTTTGGTAGAAGACGACCCTAGTTTTGGCTACATCCTTTCGGAATACCTGGGTATGAAAGGCTACCAAGTGGAGTTGGCAACCAACGGGGCGGCTGGCAAAGAGTTGGCACTATCCGGGAACTTTACGCTGTGTATTCTGGATGTAACCTTGCCGGATGGGAATGGCTTTTCCATAGGTGAGGCCTTACAGCGAGAAAGGCCCGAACTGCCCTTCATTTTCCTGACGGCCCGTACCCTAAAAATCGACAAGCTAAAGGGCTACCGTCTGGGCTGCGATGAGTACATCACCAAACCGGTAGACGAGGAACTGCTGTTGGCTAAGATAGAGGCCATTCTTAGGCGGATTCAGCCCGGAACCCCAGAAGTTACGGATATCGGTATCGGCCAATTTCGCCTCGATGCATCCTTGCAAACCTTAACCCTGGGGGATTCCGTGCGGTCGCTTACTCCCAAGGAATCTCAGTTGATTCTTAGGCTAGCCCAAGGCCAAGGTAGTTTGGTGCTTCGCAAAGAATTACTGCGTGAGATCTGGGC
>JBCBHI010001235.1:0-1271 GCA_038525885.1 Bacteroidota bacterium | reverse complement strand
GGGATTCTTCATCTTCGGTAAGGAAAAGACTCTCTTTAGTCTGACCGGAAATTCTGCCGAAGGTCATACCTCACTTTCAAAAGTGAAGTGACCGAAGAATCCCCTGTTTCTTTTACGGTAGTAGATAGGAAAATGCTACTTACTTTCGATAAACGTACAGGAACAGCCCTATAAATCCAAAGAGAAGGAATTATCCTTTCAATTCATACAAGTCCGCCCAATTAGACAGCATTTGTAGGCCATTTTGGGTCAGCCAGGCCTCTGGGTGAAATTGTAAGCCGTGCAAAGGTAAGGCATGGTGTCTAAAGGCCATGACTTCCCCGACATCAGAATGGGCTGTTGCTTCTAATGTTGAAGGAAGATGGTGAAGAATCAGGCTATGGTACCTGACCACCTCCATTTCCTCAGGCATGTTACTAAACAGCCAATCGCTTGATTGGGTTCGAATAGTAGATACCTTCCCGTGCATGGGTTTCGATGCCTTCACCAACTTTGCTCCAAAAAACATCCCTAATGCCTGATGGCCCAGGCAAATGCCCAACATGGGAATTTTGTCATAAAACTCCTGGATGAGTTCCGGCATTATTCCAGCTTGCTGAGGGGTTTCAGGTCCAGGAGACAAACAAATACCCTGGAAAGGAATTTGCTGGATTTCTTCAAGTGGTGTGTTATTCCTGACCACTTGGCATTCCACCTTCAGTTGTTCAAAATAATCAACCAGGTTGTAGGTGAAGGAGTCGAAATTGTCAAGCAGAAGGATCAATGGGCCCTACTCCTGGAAACAGGCTTTTGATTTGATCAATTAAGTCTTGGGCAAAAGGTAAAAGAGCACTTGCCATCTCCACTACCCAAGGGGCAAAACTGACGAGATACGGAAATAGAAGACTTTCGTCCATTACTTCCTGCGGAATAATGATGTCAGCCAACTCCAATAGCCACAGTACAATACTTGCCCCAAAA
The DNA here is from genome assembly GCA_038525885.1 of Bacteroidota bacterium. GTDB lineage: Bacteria > Bacteroidota > Bacteroidia > Cytophagales > Cyclobacteriaceae > DMST01. Next base: position 311 of record JBCBHI010001235.1, on the reverse strand, counting down.
GCCCATTTCAGTAAGCCAACCAAGGCTCCCACAAATTTGTCCAGGCTACCCAACAAGGTAAGATCTAGCACTGATTTTAAGGCTCGGCCAAGTAAATTGACCAGTACCACGATGATTATGAAGATCCCGATGAAAGCTACAAAAGGCGCCATGGATTGGAATTCACCCAGACGCCCTTCTAGCCATTCCATGCCCCAGTGCATCAGCCGAAATCCCCCAATGATTCCCAAAATCAAGGACATGGGTAAAGTAATGGGCACTGCCTCCAAGCAGCTGGCCGGACAAGCCGATGGAAAAAGAATTTCTGCTAT
>JBCBHI010001234.1:0-1291 GCA_038525885.1 Bacteroidota bacterium | reverse complement strand
CGTTGGTTTACCAACGATACCCTGCCAGCATATCCGGTACTGAGCTCCGTGATTCCTTATCTGGACGACGGATTTACCCTGGTATCCGGCACCTCACCGGGCAGGCCCCTTACCCTACTATGGGGCACCATAGGGGACCGCCTTGCCTACTTACACCTGGACCGCATGCACCTTTCTGAGTACGTACATGCCGAAAGTCCTAATGCTATTCAAACCGCCTGGACTGAGTTTATCCAGACCCTCCGCAACGGAACCATCGACCGCCTCTTTATCGATTTGCGCAGCAATCCCGGGGGGAATTTCGCTGACCTCCCCCTCCTACTCAGCCCCCTGCTAGAGACGCCCCTCTATCTGGGCTTTCTGCAATGGAAGGTAGGCCCCAGGCCCACCGAGGTGTCTTCCTGGGCGGCGCTCACCCTCCCTCCGCAGGAGCCCAACCGCCCCTTTACCGGGCGAGTCCCAGTCCTTACTGACCGATATACCGCCTCCATAGCAGAAATATGTGCGCTAGGGGTACAACGGCTAGAGCAAGGCTGGGTGGTAGGAGAACCTACCTATGGAGCCACAGGGATGCAGCTAGACTTGGGGCTACCCTATACCAGTGTACAACATTGGGACCCGTACCTAAAGGTATCCCTTTCGGACCATCGTTTTTTAACCGGTCAACCGGAATCCTTGGAAGGCCGGGGATTGAGACCTGACTTCCCCGTAGCCAGAACAGGAAACGCTACCTCTCTACCACAGGATCCTTTTCTGGAAACTGCCTTCACCCAGACTCGGTAAGGCGACCAGCAGACATCAACGTGCCATGATAATCCAGGCAATCCCACTCAAGATTGTACACAAGAAAGAATCCTGCCTTAATCGCCAAAAGCAAATTGTCTTACCAGACAATAATCCTTATTTTTATACAAACCCTACCTTATCATGGCCCAACCTCGAACCTACTCCCGTCGTCGCAAATTCAATGGTGTAAAAGCCGCTGCCGACATGCAACGCCAAGATGGCAAAGCCACCGCTCCGCGTGTGAGCTACCAGCCCAAACTGGCCGTGGGTAAGCCCAACGACGCCTATGAGGCAGAAGCCGACCGGGTTGCTGACCAAGTAGTGAAAGCTCCTGCGGCTAACGGAGTACAACGCAAATGCACCGCCTGTGCACAAGAAGACGCGGGCAATCCGGGTCCCGTTCAGCGGGAACCTTTGGCCGCAGGTATTACCCCGGTAGTACAACGCATGGAAGAGGAACCCGCGGCACACCCCATGGTGCAGCGCATGGAGGAGGAACCCGCAG
>JBCBHI010001233.1:0-1310 GCA_038525885.1 Bacteroidota bacterium | reverse complement strand
GGTGTTTCCGAAGAGCCTCAGCCAAGGAAACACCGATCATTTCACCTAAACAAAATATTCAAGAGCACCCTTTCAGGGTTGTATGAGGGGGCCAGGGGTACCAGCTCTTTCGATAATCCAGCAAAAAAAAAGCCCGCGGTAGGGCGGGCGAGGGGGTATGCTTGAGGTTTAGGCCGTGACGGACTCCGGGACCGCGGTAGTTTGCGGTGGGGCCTTGGGTATGGCCTGGTCGGGTACCCGGGCGATGGCCAGGAATTTCTCTTCTAGTAGATCGGCCCAGGCATTGAGGTACCGAACTACATCTTCTCGCTTGTTGTGCTGCGGGTAGCGATGCTCGGCGGGCAGGCGCTTGAGTACTTCGCGATCGCTCAGCCTTTCCAGATGCTTAAGGTCTTCGATACTAAGGCCGTGCATGAGTAGGTCTGAGATGAGCAGGTCCATGGCCATCCCGCTGGTGGCGCAGTAGTCGTTTACTTGCTCATTCCAGTCACCGTGGTTGCGCATAGCAAAGTGGTGAATTTCCGCTTTCGAATATTGGGTCAGCTCTTGTGCCAGGTTGCCACAGTTGCAACTGCCCATGTGTCCCCACTGGTACGGAGCCCCGGTTTGCAATTTATTGGCAGTGCGACGCATCGCACTGATTAAATCAGGATTCGGACGTGCCATATCTTTCTTCTCTTTTCCATTCTCAATCTACAGTCTGGCAAGCATTTGTACCAGGGAATGGTTTGAGGTTTTTTGGGAATTTTCCTCTGGGCTGCCTAGCCTTGCAGCATGCAGGGTGTTTTCGTTGTTTCTCCCAATGGCCTGGGCCATTTCAAGCGGACTTTGGGCTGGCTGCCCTCGTTGTTGCGGGCTTTTCCGGATCTGCACCTGACGGTAGCGGCCTGCGACTGGCAAATTGAGCGGCTGGGCACGGACTACCTGGGGCACTCCCGGGTGCGGTTTCAGCCTGGTATCACGGATGATGCGGTGCGCTGGAGCCGAAACGCGGCGGATTATGAGGGGCGAGACTTGCTGGCATGGACTCACGGCCTGGGTGACTGGGAAGCTTTGCATGCGGCTGATTTTGTGGTGTCGGACAATCTGGTAGAGGTGCTGCGCTGGCGACCGGATGCTCTGCTGATGGGGAGTTTTCTGTGGGGTGATATCCTGCACACGGCCTACCCGCAGGTGGCGGCTATTGAAGCGTACCGGGCGGAAGAAGCCCGCTTATTGCAAACGTACCGGCCCCCGATGCTGTGCGTAGGGGATATGGCGATGCCTGCCGTGCGGCAACAAACGGACGCGGTGGCCTGCCCTTGGTTTGC
>JBCBHI010001232.1:0-1336 GCA_038525885.1 Bacteroidota bacterium | reverse complement strand
ACAAAAACGAACGGGCCCTGGCAGGGCTATTGAAGGTAAATCCCTTCTTCGTGAAGGAATACCTGATGGCTGCTCGAAATTACCCATTGGGTAAGGCGGTACAGAATGTAAGCCACATTGCTCAAGCAGATTTGCGTAGCAAGGGAGTCAACTCGGGTGAGCTTAAAGATGGTGAACTGTTGAAAGAGTTGGTATACCAGCTCATGCACTAGGCCTTTTCTATCTCCCCTATTTCCCCTAGGTAGCCCCCTCAATTTCCAGGATTTTCCCTCAAATAAAGCGGTTAATAGCAAAATGCCGCTTCTGTATTTGAAGCTATACTCTTACCTTATATTGCTGACGGCGGCAAAGGACGGGAGACGGGGTTCTATACAGGGGAGCAGCTTTGCTGGTCAGGATTTTTTAGATCGAATATCAACCTACTAAACCCACCTGGCCCTATGCCTTTTTCTGACATCATTCTAGTAGAAGGCCCCAACTACTTTCACCACGCGCTTGGCACTCAGTTGGAAGCGTTGGGAATCCGGGTGTTAGCCTCACTGACTACCTGTGATGAACTGACCCAAGTAGCCGAAACGCATCAACCTCAAGCCTTACTAATGGACTGTGCCTTTGCGGGGGATGCTCTGGCCCTACCGGAGTTGGAGGCATGCAAAAGTCAACTACACATTCCGGTGTTATTCTTCTGTCCGGCTGATCGCCCTGAGCTCATTCCCCATGACCACCCGCGCCTCGCGAGTGCTTTCATCTTCACCCCCTTCACGGCGGCCTCACTCCGCCTTAGCCTGGAGTTAGCCGCTGCGGCCCCTTGCCGGCATTCCTGGTATCACCAGCATCAGGAGGAAAACCTGTACATCAAACGTAATCGGCGATATCAGCGCCTCCCGGTTACCGAAATTCTGTATATACAAGCCTCTGGGGCTTATTGTGTGGTAGTCACCAAAGACCAGGAGTTTACCCTGGCCATCAATCTCAATACACTTGAGAAAGCCCTGAACACTGAGCGCCTGGTTAGGGTGCACCGGTCCTACATCATCAATTTGGAAAACATTGAAGGCTTTGAGGGCAATACCCTTTTCTCGGGCGGAAAAATGATCCCCATCAGCAGCACCTACCGCCCCCTACTGGCTCAGGCATTCCCGATGATCGACAGGAAGGGACTCGTGCTATAATTCTCAGGTGAAACTTAAGATTGACTAATCTATCAACTCCAGATCGGTGATACTAGGCACTTCGGCCTCATAGAGGTCCATTTCTCCTTCACAGCAATTGAACTGAGATTTTTTCCAATCCCATTCCATGGTGAATTTCTTACCAATGTGGGGGCTGTTTTCTT
>JBCBHI010001231.1:0-1346 GCA_038525885.1 Bacteroidota bacterium | reverse complement strand
TTGATGATTGCGCCATGGATAAAAGGTAGGCAGATGCGCTAAGATTTTCAATGTCCGTCTGCTTTATCGGTTCGTCTGGGTTGAACTTAGATTGGTAGAGAAATACTTACAGTTAATCTATTTTGGACCAACGATAGAGACAATTCTAGCATATTCATGCATTATCTCTAATCCTAATTTTTTAAAACAGAATGGCAAAAGATTTTGATGGCGTAATTAAAAGTACGCCAACTACCCGGGCTGATGAAATGGCCGGGTTGACCGGTTCGTCTAGCACACCGGCTACTAAAATGTTTGCGGTAAGTGCTACGGGAAACCTGTTCGTAGCGAGTACTCTAAATGGCGGAGAAGGGTCGGATCCTGACTTAACCGATTCTGCCAAAACGGCTTTTGGCCAGGTTAGTATCTTCTTTGCAGCAATGACCAAATCCATTGCGAGTACCAAGAATCCCAAGACCGGAAAGCCCTATTCTATCTACGATTATGAAGCCCTTGATTCGGTGATCCGAAAATCGGGTATGTTTATTCAGGTGGGGCAAAACGATTACAGCTTCCAAACGGATAGCTGGGGCGTTACCTTGAGCTCTGAGTTGGTGAGTGTTCTGATGGCGGGTTTCACCGGAGACATGGTGACCATCGGCAGGTCCTTAGCGCCTTTGGTTTCCTCTTTCGGTAGCGAGGGCTTCAAACTGGCTAATGAATCCAGTAGCGAAAGCTCACAAATTGGGGCCTTGGTTTTCGTTTGTGAATACCTGTTGGGAGCCGTATCTATTACCCCTATTCTGGTATATGCAGACTTGCAGAAGAACCACGATGCCTTCAAGGCAGGGCCTTGCTTCAACGCGGAGGCGGGTTCGCTGACTTATGACCTTCACAAACGTCAGTACCTGTTTGTACCGCCTGAGTTTACCCAAGAGGCGGTGACCATCAACGAGGCCATGGACAACGACGAGTTCAAAATATTGGTATCCAAATTAACGGCCTCGCTGAGAGAGGATAATAGCACGGATGAACCCGCTGGCGGGGATGATTGATCCAATTTGATTTCTTAGACCATGCCCATCTGCTGTTTCAGTAGATGGGCATCCTTTTTCATTCCTTATGAGCCAAGAGCCCACCCAGGACGCACCGGATGGTGTTCAGTACGTGCCGGTAGAACAAGAGTATACGTTCAATCAAACCGGGAACATCTTCATTTCGATCAGCAAAGGTACTACCAACGAAGCACGGTCAGAGTTTGCCCGTGTATGTAGCGAAGTGGCCGTCTTTTTCGCCTCCATGACCAAGGCCATACACACCGTAATTAATCCCCGAACCCAAAAGCCTTACACGCTATACAACTACAA
>JBCBHI010001230.1:0-1384 GCA_038525885.1 Bacteroidota bacterium | reverse complement strand
ATCTGGTTATATACTGTTTCAAGGTTATTGCTGGGCCGCACAGGCTTGGAACTCCCAGATCCCCAAGAAGTCTCCAGGCTTCCTGAGAAATCCTACCCTAGGGTTCGCTGGGAACCCACGGACAGGACAGAGCCGAGGATGTCTTACTATGAAGCGGAAATTTCGGCTCGCCAAAAATTTACTCTGGAGGTAAAACTCTACCTAAGTAGGGAAAGGAGTTTGTCATTCTCCTCCTTACAAAAAGGAAGAGTGCCCGGAGGGTGAGCGGTTAGGCGTACCTATGGTTTAAAATTTCATCGTTATGTAACTCCCAGAAAATCAAAATTATCGCCCATTTCGCTGAACTTACCGATGTGGTTTTGACCCTTTCAGAACTCCTGCCACTGGTGCGCCAGCCCGGCTTTCCCTGATGAAGGCCGTGGTCGCGTTCTACAAAGATTACTAGGCTTCATTAGGAACCTGGCAGGTCATATTTTCCGCTGACTTTTGATTCAGCCTCTCTTCAATCAACTTTTGAAGTCCCCTTTAGGGACAGCCACTGGTCGGCCATAGCATGGCCTACCTTAGCGGCACCTTGTTCGGTAGTATGGATGTAATCATAAAAGTCAGCCGTTTCCCAGTGGGTTAGTGGGGTCAGATCGAGTACCGTGACTCCTAGCTCCTCTCCTACTCGGTGTACTTCGGTATTCATTCGGGAGAGCAAATAGTAGTAGTCCAGCCCGTTGATAGTGCGGCCACCCACCGGGCCTCCTTCCGTGTTGATTCCTTCCATATGCCCGTGAGGCAAAAAGCGGTACATACTGCTGGGTTGCGTCACAAAAACAGGTTCGGCTCCCATAGCCCTGGCCTTCTCAGCCAACAGCAGTAGTCTATCATGATACGCTTGAGGTAGCTCACCCAGGACAGCATCTATGTCTGAGGCAGGAATTCTCCTTTGGCTGGTCCAGCCCAGGTCCGAAAAATCAATGGACCGATGCGCCACACCACGCCCCTTGGCCAGTATCATGCCCTTCAGGGTACGGCCCAGGTTATAGAGGGCACTTTGGTTCTTCCATTTTTCCAGTCGGGTCGCAGAAAAATAGTCCCGGTACCCATTAGGGTTTAGTTTATAAAAATCATTGATACCTACGTAGAACCATATGTACCGGGGCGCCAAGCCTGGGACATGACTAAGCCAACGGTCCATACTTTCTAAGTGCCCAAAAGTGCTCTGCCCATCCACCCCTGCATTGGCAATCTTGAGTGGATAACCTGCCGCATTTAATCGCGCTTCCAGTACCTGCTGCCAGGTGGCCGAATCGTCGATGTAGCGCTGATCGGTAGTGCTGCCACCGAGAGTTAGGATATCAACTTGCTCTGGCTTGCCATACAGGGCCAGCCAGAG
>JBCBHI010001229.1:0-1391 GCA_038525885.1 Bacteroidota bacterium | reverse complement strand
GCACGGCATCCTTGTTGGCGTTTATTTGTAATCTCCATCCCGAACGATTCGCTCCGGCTACTTGAGATTCAGAATACTCTGGTTTCTGCGAAAAAGCAGAAAGAGACAGACTCAGCAACAGCCCGCAAGCAAACAGATATTTCATGGCGGCAATTTAGCAAGCCCGTGGAAATCCACGGTGAGTTTTACATCAATGAATTGCTACGCCTTAACGGCATCGGGGCAAATTCTAGTGTGGCTCAGTAAGAAAATAGAAACCAATCCTAATACTTAGCCAGTGAATGTGGTGGGTGGTAATAATGGGTAGGAACCAATTCTGTCATAGGAGAGCTACTTGAGCGTTTTGAGACCAGAATGAAGGAATGGCCGAAACTTCATCCGTCAACCCACCTTCGTGCGCCCAAGCCATCCATAAAAAACGCCCATGCGTGTGCACGGGCGTTTCCACATCAACCAAAACAAGCGAATCTGATACACGATCAGTTCACTATGGTAAGTGTGATGACCCCGGGTAAAGTTTCCCAAATCTAAACCTTGTGATGAAAGGTCCTGTAGGCGTCAAATTCAGGCCAGTGACAAGCTAAAAAAACCGCCGGAAGGGCGGTAGATTGCAAATAAACGGTGTAAAAGAATCAAAGGATTATTCAGGAATCATTCCCTCAGATTTGAGGTCTTGTACGTACTGGCGTACAAACTGCTGGGCCAGTCGTTTTTCTTCTGGCATGGATTCCCATCTCACATAAGTCAACATATACATAAATGATTTCATTCTACTAGAACGACAATACTCCAGCCCCTGTTGTAGCAAGTGATAGGCCATGTCGTATTCCTTACCCTCAAAGGCCCAAATGGCTTGGTTGTAATAATATAACCCTCGTAAAGCCATGAGACTGTGTTTGTTTTGAACACAAGCGGCAACTAGAAAATCAGCGGCGTCAGGGTTTTCCTTTACTTCTTGCCAGGCCAGCGAATCCTGTTCTTGCAGATAACTAAGCTGTTGTTCTGCCATTTTACCTGACCAGACCCCAAGTTCGGGCGCAGTAGATTCTATAAGGTAAGACCGGCGGTCCCCCTCTAGCCAAAGAAAGACATGAAAATTGAGCTCGTGTACAGTTACCGAAAAGCCTAGGGCCTCATATACTGTACCCAATACCCAAGAACCCGTTACACAGTCATACTCTCCAGCTTTGTAAAGATCTGCTAAGGAGGCACCACTTTGGTAGGAATGGAAAAACCGCTGGTGGGTATTCCGGAATACCTGTTCTACCAGCCACCTTTCCTGGTTCGGATGTTTTGCTTGCCTACGCTGCCACAGCTCCACATGCCGGTCTAGCCCGGGCACGGGAGGTGCTGCTTGCTGATCCTTTACCGAAGCAAAGATGGGTTGCAAG
>JBCBHI010001228.1:0-1423 GCA_038525885.1 Bacteroidota bacterium | reverse complement strand
ATACGATGATCAAAGCCAAGCCTCCGAAACCACCTAAGGAGGAAGCAGAGGCACCAGAAGCAAAGGCTTGGCTTTGATCATCGTATCTATTCTCTCCTGGGCCTTTTTTAGGATCTCCTCCGGGGTGGCTGTCGCGTCAATCACCAAATAGCGCTCCGGAGATTTCTCCGCGAATTGCAGTAGTTTCTGCTGGAAGGCCGTTTGGTATTCCTCAAAGGAAGTAAAGGGGGAACCTTTGAAGAGTTCTGGTGAGCCCTGCTCAATGCGCGTGGACTTCCCTTCCTTACGTGCCAAAGCTTCCTTCGCGGGTAGCTTTAGGACAAGGGTGAGTTCGGCTTGGTAGTGGCGCTGGAAGGCCTTTTTCACTTCCGGGGCGGGTACACCAAACAGCAGCGCACGGACCCGGAAGGTATCGATGTAGCGATCGTAGAAGGTAAGGCCCGATTTCACCCGCCGGGCTTTCATGGCCCCAGCGGCCATCAGGTGCAGGTAGGTTGTGGGCTCCATGGGGGCTCCTACGTCCATCAGGTGGGCAATGTACCGGCGCAGTTGGTAGTATTTGCGGGGCACCACGTAGGTCTTGATATCCCGCTGGCGCCGGTAGTATTTGATCAGGCCACGGATCAACGAAGTCTTGCCGGAGCCATCTACTCCTTCTACCGCGATGATAAGGGGCTCTATGCGGTGATACGTACGTTTCTCTTCCATACTACTAAGTTTAAGAGGCGGCTACAGCCGCATTGGGGCTAGGGTTTTGGGTGGATATAGGGGCCTGATCCTCTTCAGGACCAAGCTCAGATAGGATCGGCAACAAGTCCGTTGGATCGTTGCTTAGGGTGGCGTCGCCCAGGTGGATGCGTTCGGCCTCGCAGCAAAAATCGGCCAGGGCGTTGAGCGTTCGCACTACATTCACGGCAGAGCGGAGAAATCCTCGCTTACCTTGGCTCAGGGTTTGACCAGCCTGTAGCTGCTGCATCAGTTGCCAGGCTAATGCTAAGCCCTTGGTCCTCAAAGGGTAATGCACATCGATCATGCGGTGCTGCCACTCCCCGTCATCATCTTCGTAGATAATCAGGTTGTTCTTAGGAGATAGGTCGGGCAGCTCGTCCGTGGCTTCAGCGTAGCGAATCATTGTACCGACCAATTCCTTCAGGCACCGTTTGAGATTAGCATTCTGCTCAGCTGCCCTCACCAGTTTGCGCAAGGCGCTGGTGCGTTGCACCTTAAAGAACTTATCGGCAGAAAAGCCCGCCTGCGGATGATAGTGGTAGAGGTAGCGCTGATTCACCTGCCGGTAAAACCCCGGTATTTGAAAATTCGCCTCGGCGTGTCCGGTCGAAAGTGAAAAGAACGAACCCTCGGCCAAACGTGGTTCGTACTGCTGCACCGTAACCAGTGCATAGAGCATTTCGACTTCCCGCTC
>JBCBHI010001227.1:0-1430 GCA_038525885.1 Bacteroidota bacterium | reverse complement strand
GTGCCAAGTCCTTAACTTGCTCAGGCCAAGCAGCCTGGTGGTTGGTTAGTTCTTGGAGTAGTAGGTCTACGGCACCGTGATCCACCACCGCAGGGTGAAAAACTAGCATCAACCAAGGGTTACCAGCATCACGAGTGACGCCAATCGCTTTCATAACTACCGGACTACTCGCCGAAAAACACGTTTGGCTGAAGCCTTTCAGTTCGTCGAGTACCTCAATGTCATTACCCGAGATATGTAAGTGCCCCCAGCTATTTTCGAAGCGGTCATTTTCCCAAGCTTTCAATTCCGTACCGGAAGAAAGTACCTCTACACCCTGCTGAAGAATAGCGTGTTGATGGATCAATCTTTCAACACTGGCATGCCATGCATCCCAGGAAGAATTGGCCTCTACCTGGAAGATTCGTACAAAATTCGCTACAGGCATCTCGGTATTATACCGAGATAATACTGCTTGCTGATATGAGGTTAACATGAAATTAGCCGCCTTATTAATACGTTGTACCCTTACCTATTTTCTTTATAAAGTTCTATTCTAAAACAGAAACCCTATTCATAATTTATTATACAATCCTAAACCGTCTTCAAACCACTCGGTTCTGACAATTTGGCCCTTTCAGGAAGTCCTTCCGTGAGAAAAGAAACTTGTTCCTCTCCCATTTTTTGCAATACCTCCCCAGCATCGCCCTGATGAACGATTTTTCCTTTCTCCAGAAAACATATGGAATCGAATAGTGGCAATAAGTTCAGCTGATGCACAGACCAAATGATGACTTTATCTTTGAAAGCTTCAAATAGAGCCGTATAGATTTCAGTCTCGGTTTGTTGGTCAATGTTGCTGGTGAACTCATCCAACAGTACAATGGAACTAGACTGGCTTGCCAGAATGCCTCGGGCTAAGGCCAAGCGCTGCTTCTGCCCCCCCGATAGGTTTCCCCCATTCTCATGAATCTTGAAATCCAAACCACCGGGTAGCTGTTCCAGAATGGTGTCAAAACCTGCGATTTTACAGGCCTCTTCAATATCCTCTTCTTTGAAAGGGAGATCCAGTGTAAGATTATAGCCCACCGTACTTTCAAAGATTTCTGGCTGCTGAGGAAATAGCGTCACGGTATCCGCCAGGCTACGCCAGTCCGCTACAGGTTGGCCGTCAACATAGAGCGAGAACCCTTTGCGAGGTGTGTAAATCCCCTTCAGCAAAGACATCAGGGTGGTCTTGCCGCTACCATTATGACCAATGAAGGCAATCTTCTCCCCTCGCCTAAAGGATAGTGATACCTCCGTAAGGCCCGTATTCCCATGCCTTCGTTTGGGTAGATCTATAGCATCTTCGGGTAGGTAATCCACCAGTGAAGTATCATAGCTAAAGTTGACATTCTGAAGGTCAAGTTTGGCCCAATCCCCTTTCAGGGGCACATAGTCACTCTCCT
>JBCBHI010001226.1:0-1471 GCA_038525885.1 Bacteroidota bacterium | reverse complement strand
CATCCACCGCAAGGAGGAAATTGCTGTAGTGGCCATGCAGGTGGGCTTCAAAGATGCTTCTTCCTTCACCCGGACGTTCAAAAAGTACTATGACCTAAGCCCAACGGAGTTTAGGAAAGAAAACCCCAACCGGTTTAGCAAGATTCGTCAATTGCATCGCAAGAATGGTCAACCGTACCCCTCGGTGGAGAAATACCTTTGTCTCATTGACGAATCAAAAAAATGGATACGCATGAATGCAAAGATTGAAGTATTGGAAGCCCCGGAGCTAAAGGTGGCGGGAGTGACGCACATAGGCATGAACGGGGTGGAAGTAGCTTTTGAGAAGATCATTCGCTGGGCCAATGGTAAGGGGCTGATGCGAGACCCTGAGGCAAAGCTGGGTCGTGTTTTCTACGACAGCGCCAAGGTAACCCCACCGGAAAAAGTCCGCATGAGTGTATTTATCAAGCCGGTTCAGCCTTTCGAAACCGAAGAAGAGGTCAATGCAATCAGCATCCCCACCAGTCGGTGTATTGTGGGTAGGTTTGAAATAACGCCCCAGGAATTCGAAAAATCATGGACAGGGCTATTCATCTGGATGAATGAGCAGGGTTACAAAAAGGGGCCTGGCAATCCCTATGAGATTTACCACAACGACTTTCGGGAGCACCCTGAAAACAAGTTTGAGGTGGATTTGTACATCCCCATTGAGTGATTTTGAAACCCCTTAGGTTAGGTTCTTCCTCTTGGTCGCTACTTGGGGAAGACGCCCTGGGCTAAGGCAAACGATGAACTGGGTGGGCTGTTGGTGCCGCCGGGGCACGTAGCCTGCGCTAAAACACCGAGATATCGGACCACAACAACGGCGGGGGTTAAGGGAGTACCTCACCCAACACTACGGTTTCTCTATTCGATACAATACAAAGCCTTGATTAGACTAAAGAATCCCTGAAGATCGTTCGCTTACTTATAGGCCAGCCATCATGAAAGCTACTTGTATTGTTCTAGGACTCATATTTTGTACCGCCAGCGCCGTAAATGGGCAGACAACAGACCATTTCTCGAAGGTAAATACAGCGCAACGGTTAAGACTAGAGAATAAATACAGCGAAGAACGAGACTCCATAATTGCTTATTTCAACACCACGATTTCTGAGTTACTGAACTCAAAAGATGCCTGCTCACAGCTTCCAGACACCTCTAATCACTACTTTTTGGTAAACCAGCTAAAGCAGGAGACGGAGGGAATAACTATAGCCTATGGCTTGATCAACAATGTGGTGATTACCACCGAAGGGGACCTTAAGGTGTATTCTTGGGATGACTTGGAGGGCGGCTCGTTTCACTCCTACATCAATTATTTACAATATGTAGATGCGCAGGGCACTTGTAATACGTATCCGATGGACACAGGTCAAGATGACCCAGAAGTGGGCTATTATGATATAAGACAGGTAGGCAATTATTACTAGCTTTTTGGTTATGGCAC
>JBCBHI010001225.1:0-1472 GCA_038525885.1 Bacteroidota bacterium | reverse complement strand
CCAAATCTATAGGTCTGACTTCAGGGCGGTAGGCCCAGTCGAAGGTGAGTCTCAACTTGTCCCCCTTTTGCCTCAGCTTCTCTATGGGGTACCATCCGTTGTTGGTTCTCATCATGAGCTTATCCTCTGTAGGCAGGCGGTTCTCTTCGATGCTAAAATCCATGGTTCCAAACCTGCCACCCTGCATGCTGCCTGCTGCGTCCTCCAGATCTTCAGGATTGTTCGTCATCAGTTGCAAACTCACTACATCAAACCACTTGGGGTCCATGGTGCCTACGTAAGCATCGGTCCCCGTATAGGTGAGCTTAAATCTAATTTTCTGGGCTTGTATTGAGCTATGTAGGCCTAGGGCCAATAGTAGGAGTACCATGTTCTTCATAGAGGTAAAATACTCGATCGTGATGCCTGCCCAATCACGTTTGGGTTGAGTGGTTGAAAGCGCCTTCAAAATCAAGTAGTCCAGGCGTAAGGGGATCCCCCATTCAGATTCCGTTCCTGTATAATTCACCCAGCCTCAACAGTATTCTAAACCGGGATAGGTACTTTTGCAATTATACAATCTAACCCTACTGTAATGAACATTCTATTTATCCATAGCCGCGACTTTTGGGATAATGGTTGGCTGGTAAACCGGGATTTGGTGAAAGCCGCTAAACAAGCTTTAGTAGAAGGCGGCATACAGGTAGAGGAGCGTGAAGTGGTGAGCGTGTCAGAGTTGGAATCTTTGCTGGATGAGGTTCCCTCTAGCACTTTGATTTGGCCCAATGCCTATTACGTAGCCAATGACCAAGGCACGCCAGTTTGGATTCCCGGGATCATTGAACAGAAAGGGCTTCCCTATTTGGGTAACGATGCGGCCAGTTTAGAGGCTATGCTGCACAAAGGTGATACCTATGCCCGCATGGCTCCTTATGGGGCTCCGGTACCCAAATATCTCGTTTGGGAATCAGGAACCCCTTCCCCTTTCGCTAGCGATTGGGAGACTTCTGGCCTTTCCTTTCCCATATCCATGAAGCCTTCTAGTGAAAGCAGCAGTAGTGGTGTCAAAAGGGTACTAAACCAGTCAGAAGCAGAGGCCCATGCCGCTGAGTTGTTCCACAAGTACCCACAAAGTGACGTGATGCTTGAGGAATTCCTACCCTCCGAAGATATCGCCTGCGGCTATTTTCAGTTAGGCGATGAGATTCTCATGCTACCTACCTTCTACGCCTCTAAAGAGGTTTCTGGCAAGGAGCACATGGTAGAGCGGGATTTAGGGGTAGGCCCTTGGGGAGGAGAGGCCATCATCATGCCACCCATCCAAGATGAGGACATCCTGAGCCAGCTCACTGAGACCATGCCTAAGGTGGTGGCCAGTTTATGCATTCGTGGCGTAACGCGGGCCGACGGCCGCCTGGACGACCAAGGCGTACTACGGTACTTTGATGTGAATGGGATGCCCGAGATGAGCTACCCCAAAAGTGTGATAGTTC
>JBCBHI010001224.1:0-1504 GCA_038525885.1 Bacteroidota bacterium | reverse complement strand
GGCGTTGGGAGGGCATGTTCCGGGCCGGAGTGCGAGCCCATTTTGTAGCCAGCCAACATGCCGCACGGCTGATGGTGCCCGAGAAGAAAGGGGTGATCGTTAATATTTCTGCCGGAGACAACCAGAAGTTCTTGCACAACACCCTCTATGACACCGCCAAAAATGGGGTAGACCGCATGTCCTTTGGGATGGCCCAAGAGCTGCGCAAGCACCAGGTTACTTCGCTGGTGGTATATCCTGGCTGGGTACGGACAGAACGGGTGCAACAGAGCTTGGGAGCCGATGCCGATTACAGTGCTACCCACTCGGTGTTCTATGTCGGTCGCGCTATTGCTTCGTTGTTTGCGGACCCAAATATCTTGCACCGGACAGGGAAGATTTTCTTGGTAGGAGATTTAGCCCGGGAGTTCAGTTTCACGGATATTGATGGCCGCCACGTGGCCCCCTTTGAGATTCCCGAATACACTCCCTGAGTATATTTATGATTGCAGCACACTATCCGGATAACGAAGAAGAGCGGTTGGACGCTCTGAACCGCTATGAGATTCTGGATACCCCGGAAGAGCGTGATTTTGACGATCTGGTAAAGCTGGCCTCTCAAATTTGCGGAAAACCATTTTCCTTGGTTACGCTGGTGGATGCGCACCGCCAGTGGTTCAAGGCACGGGTGGGCATAACCTCCACCGAAACTCCCCGCGAGCATGCCTTTTGTGCCCATGCTATTTTAGACGATGCGTTGTTTGAAGTGGAGGACACCTTGGAGGATGAGCGGTTCTTTGACAGCCCACTGGTCACGGGTGAGCCCGACATCCGCTTCTATGCAGGTGTACCGCTTCGCTCGCAAGACGGGTTCAACCTGGGTACGCTTTGCGTAATGGACGATAAGCCCGGGAAACTCACCGAGGAGCAGCGATTTGCATTGGGGGTATTGGCTAAGCAGGTCATCCAAAACTTGGAATTCCGGCACCGGATGAACATCCTGAAGGAGACCGTGGCACTGCTGGGGCAGAAGAATGAGACCATTGAGCAGCAGCAGGAGCTCCTGGCAGATCAGCTGGAAAATATTGAGGGAGGGCTCCGCTACGCCAAGCATATTCAAGATAATGTACTGCCCAGTGAGCATCAGTTTCAGCGGATATTCCAGGACCATTTTCTGTTCTACCGACCGCTGGTGAGGGTAAGCGGGGATTTCTACTGGCTACGGGAGGTAGACCATATGGTGGTGCTTGCGGTGGCGGATAGTACCGGGCACGGCGTACCTGGGGCTATGCTGAGTATGGTGGGCCACGGGCTACTCAACCAAATTGTATCTGAGGACCGGATTTTTCAACCCCGGGTCATTCTGGAGTCTATCCACAACGGCATCCGCGAGCTATTCAAGGCCAGTCCTTTAGGGCACCGCGATGGCATGGATATTTCGGTCATTGCGTGGAACCGCGATTCGGACCGTTTGGAATTTGCCGGAGCCAAGCAGCGGATGTTTCTGGTGTACGATCAGGACATC
>JBCBHI010001223.1:0-1571 GCA_038525885.1 Bacteroidota bacterium | reverse complement strand
CCAACCGATGAGGTTTTAACCCCTTCACCCTTCGGGAGCTTCCCCTGTCCAGGGGAAGCAGTATCCAAAGAATCTTCGGCTGCAAAATCGCAATTATACCTTTTGATACAGCCCCGTTGGGGGTAAGAGGTGATGGGAATTGATTAGTGGGGATTTTTCACTTTCCAGTAGCCCTTCGGTTGGAAGGGACTTTTCTGAGTTGGCGGTCAGTCTGAAATGTTGTTTGTTTTGGTGGGTTGAAGAAGGAATCTAAGGTAACGTTTAAAATAAAATGCATTTTTACATAGTGTTGTAGTTAGTTCTATTTTTTTAAGGTTGTTATTTCTCCTTCGTATTTACCTCCCCAACCTTCTGCTACTTTATCAATATCCCAGTACCAATAATTTAAATTTTCTTCAAATCCATATCCTATTAGTGAACAATCAAATAGCAAATTGATGGTAGTGAATACGACAAAAAGAGCGATAACTATTTTGTAAACGACTTTAAATTGCTTTGTCTGATTTATTCGTCTAATTCCTTTGTCAAGAAAGAATAGAAAAACACTCCATAGCGTCACGTTTAAAACTAATCCCGAAATACTATAATAACGCTCAAGTGAACTACCAAGGGATTCTTGTTTGTAAACAAAGGGACTACCCCAATATGTTGGCATCATTTCTTCACCCTCGAAATTGTATTCAATTCCAAGTACTACTGATAATACGAGTCCTAACGCTATATATGGAATAATTACGAATTTCATTTTTCTAATAAACTACAACTATATTATAAACACTACAATCTCTTTCCTGGGCATAACCATCTTGTTTGAGTTGGTTAAAAAATAGTATTTGGCCTTGTCGCAACCTTCGGCCAAGTTGTTTTTCAAGCTCATATTGCTGGTTAAACCATATTTCAATCTTCATCTTTCGATGCTCCTACGAGCATAGGCACTGAAAGGAACTTTAAATTAGTCTATCAAGGTGGCACCTTCAAAAGACTGAATGATTATTTACCTTTATGTGTAGGTGCTAAGTGCGTTAAACCTTGAACCGTCTAGCGTGAAAGGCTGGTCAAACTCTAGCACCAATATAATTTTTTATCATAAAGAATCGGCTGCCGATTGGCAATCGTCCACAACGGCCTGGCACAGCCCCTGTCCGCCGAAGTGTACCCCAATCCCATTGCGGACCGGACGGTACAGTTCCAGTGGGTACAGCCATGGCATGGAAACCGAGGTAGAAGTAACCATCCGCGACCTACGCGGTGCAACCCTCTACACCGCCATCCTGGACTACACCACCCGCAGCCTCGCCAATCCCTCAAGCTCCATGAGCATTTGAGTGCGAGTCTCTACCTCCTCTAACTCTCCCAAGGTGAGCCGTATACACCGTTAATTTCTTAGTGGAATGGGAAACCGATAGGGGCAATTATTGCCAGCAGCGGGAATTAATAATCTTCGGTTGCGTTTTATATTGCTGCTATGCAGGTGGAACATATTCTCATCCTGGCGCTTTGCGGCCTGGGAGTTTTTCATGGATTTTCGTTGGGCGCTTACTTGAGCTTTTCTTCCCAAACCCGTGAGGTAT
>JBCBHI010001222.1:0-1575 GCA_038525885.1 Bacteroidota bacterium | reverse complement strand
GAGGACTATGAAGTACACCTGATTGACCAACGAAACCATGGCCGGGTAGCTGAATTCCTCACTATGAGGAGATTGCCCATGGTTTCGTTGGTCAATCAGGTGTACTTCATAGTCCTCAGCAAAGCGTTTTCCTAGGGTAAGCCAGTTGTCGGCAGAGCCAAAAACCCCATGCAGAATAACCAAGGGTCGACCAGATCCATGTACTCTCGAAAATAGTTTCATCTATTGAAGTTGCAGTAAGTAGCGTTGAATGGCATTTTCCAGACCCAAATAAATGGCGTCGCAAATAAGCGCATGCCCAATGGACACCTCGTCTAGCTGTGGCAGTTGGTCTTTCAGGTACTTCAGGTTATGCAGATCAAGGTCATGACCGGCATTGATAGCCAAGCCTAATTCTACTGCTTGTTGGGTAGCCGTTACATAACCGGCAATCGCTGTTTCCCGGTTATGATGATAGTTTGCCGCATACGGTTCCGTGTATAGCTCAATTCTATCTGTACCCAATTTGGCCGCCCCCTCAATATTTTGAGCTTCAGTGTCCACAAAGATGGATGAGCGTACTCCCCAGGTTTTCAACTGAGACAAAGTCTCGGAAAGCTGATCCGCACATTTATCCGTATCCCATCCAGCATTGCTGGTAAGGATGTCTGGTGGATCTGGAACTAAGGTGGCTTGGGCGGGCCTTACCTCCTCAATGAGGCGCATAAATCGCTCATCAGGATATCCCTCAATATTGAATTCCGTAGTTACCACGTCCTTCAAGGCCATGACATCGTCGTACCGGATGTGGCGTTCATCAGGTCTGGGGTGTACCGTAATGCCCTGAGCACCAAATCGTTCACAGTCAATGGCGGCTTGCACTACATCCGGGTTGTTTCCACCGCGGGCATTCCGCAGGGTAGCAAACTTGTTGATATTTACACTGAGGCGCGTCATGTAAATCCTTCTTCCTTTCTAACTTTACCGCAAAAGTAACACGATTTATCACCAAACCGTTTCGCGAGATGAGCCTCAAAGAAAAAGTAGGAGAAGCTATGAAAACGGCCATGAAGGCCAAAGACAAAGAAGGACTTGCTGCCATACGTGCTATTAAGTCGGCAATCCTGTTGGCCGAAACCGAGGATGGCGCTAACGGTGAAATAGATGAAGCTACCGAACTGAAATTGTTACAAAAGCTGGTAAAGCAACGTCGTGAATCGGCTGAGATTTACACCAAAGAGAATCGCCAAGACCTGGCAGATACTGAAATCAACCAAGCGAAGGTGATAGAGCAGTTTTTGCCCAAGCAACTTGATGACGAAGAGTTGAAGGCTGCCTTGCAGAAAATAGTTGCTGAAGTAGGGGCTACTACCAAGAAGGACATGGGTAAAGTAATGGGCACTGCCTCCAAGCAGCTGGCCGGACAAGCCGATGGAAAAAGAATTTCTGCTATTGTAGGTACTTTATTGGGCTAATCTCCGCTTGGCTACCCTCGATATTATTCTGCTTATCCCGCTGGCCTTTGGTTTTTACCGAGGCTACAAGAAAGGCTTCCTCATGGAAGTGGTAGCCTTGCTGTCCTTGATTTTGGGAATC
>JBCBHI010001221.1:0-1582 GCA_038525885.1 Bacteroidota bacterium | reverse complement strand
GCAATCGATTGGCTTTATCGTGCCAGATCTTCAATTTTCTTCGCAAAATCTTACCCTCTGCATTAGTCCAGTATACATTGGCTCGCGACAGGGGCTGGAACTGACGGAGCCAGCCAAATTCCTTTAGTGAGCGGGCCAGGGCCCTTCGTTTATAGGGCAGGAACCCTCCGCTCTTGATCATACTATTTCGGATCAAATCAGGAAGCATTCTCTCCGTCTCCCGCTCAGGAAATTGGTCCAAGAACACCCGCTGGAAAGGCTGAGCCTTCATATTAGCAAACATAGAGCCCCGGGTCACCCAGGAGATAGGATGTTCCCGACCATCGTGGTCTACCCGGTAGCCGCTTTGCAGAGTGAGTACGTCCCAATACACTAGATCCAGAAAGGTAAGCAGCAACAGATCACGGCCGCCACTCCCTAAGGGTCGGAGAAGCATATGCAGCTGGGCTGGTCTGAGGTGAATTGGAGTCACGGTTACGTAGAGTTAGCTGGGTAAATGTCGAATGTTAATCATTAGTAGCCACCATCATCGAATTATTACCACCATCCTCGGAAAATTTGTCCGCTTTAGTGTTCGGTAGTGTACACAATCGTACACTTTTTTATGTGCCTCGCATGCTGACATATTGCAATCATATGATTTACAATACTTTATGATTTTTGGCACGGCGATAGTATAAAGGGTAGGCAACGATCAAAAACACAAACACTACGACAAATGAAAAAGGTAATTGTTCTCTTCGCTTTGGTAGGATTCGCCACCACCTCCTTCGCAGCTTCTACCAGCAAAACCAACCACGGGAAAGAAACCACCGCCCACGTACAAGCCCAACGTACCTTATCTGAAGTAGCCGAGATGATGGGTACCGAGGAAGTAGCGATACAGCACTATTTCGGGATGGAAGAAGAAGGCCAGACCGTGAAGGTATACAATGCGCAAGACGAACTGATTGCCGAAGGCACCTTGGATTTTGCTGGCATGACCCAAGACGCTAGCCTGACAGAAGCCATGCACAACGCCAGCCGCCTGATGACCATCGGCAGCACCCACATCTACCGCACCAACAACTAAGAAACTCCCCCTGCTTCTAGCCAAGGCAAGGGACTCAACCGCTACTTTTCATACCTCTCGCAACAATGCAAAGCGCCCTCTCCGGAGGGCGTTTTTGTTTTATAGAGTTATCATGGGAAGAAACCAGAATTCAAAATTGGGTCCCTCCTTCTTCCATAGCATGTATGTATTAATGAACCGAATTTTGCAGGTATAGCGGATTGGGTATCTCGTATAAAAACAAGGTATCGTAAGACAAACCCGAAGGGGTTTCCCAATGAAATTGATTCCCTAAAGTAATCTTCATTGATTCCCGGTTGATGTACTGGGCTGGAATCTTTACATACACAGAATCCTCCTCTGGTTGGCAATGGAAAAGGGTATGATACTTACCCATAGAACGCACTTCGTAGCTTATTTGATATATCAAACCATGGTACTCAGCAATATCCTGGAACAGAGTCTGATCAAAAACCACCCACATACCCAGTATATCACGGACAGAACTACTTTGAATCTGGACACACTGGG
>JBCBHI010001220.1:0-1589 GCA_038525885.1 Bacteroidota bacterium | reverse complement strand
CGCGCCTGGACGGGAGAGGATGTGCAAGGCTTTACTAAAATTCTGGCGAATGCCGGGAAAATTTTCGAATCGGTAAACAGTAAGACGCAATGGTCAAGGCAAGCATTGTAGGAGGTGCGGGGTATACCGCAGGAGAACTGATTCGAATCCTATTGCAACACCCTGGGGTAGAGTTGGTGTCAGTAGGTAGCCAAAGCCATGCTGGAGAACCCCTATGGAAAGCACACTCTGACGTGCTGGGCGATACCGACTTGACCTTTGTGGAGAACCCTGATACGGATGTAGATGTGGTGTTCTTATGCCAAGGGCATGGTAAAAGTAAGGGTTGGGTAGAAGGCAATATCCTGGCGGACTCTACCGCCATTGTTGACCTAAGCTCTGACTATCGATTAACTCCTGAAGATTCAGGGCGTCAATGGGCTTATGGTTTACCCGAGGCTTTTCCTGAGATGCCTTCGGATGCTATTTCCAATCCGGGATGTTTCGCCACGGCAATCCAATTGGCCCTATTGCCTTTGGCCAAAGAAGGATTGATAGAGGAAGCAGTACACATCAACGGGATTACGGGTAGTACCGGGGCAGGCGCTGGCCTAAGCGCAACGGGACATTTTTCTTGGCGAAACAACAATGTCAGTATCTATAAGGCTTTCAAGCACCAGCACCTACATGAAATCCGCCGTACCCTAGGTGCACTTCAGCCTGGATTCGACACCCCACTGCATTTTGTGCCCGTTCGCGGCAATTTCACTAGGGGGATATTGGTTACGGCCTATACGCCAGTAAAGGAAAAGGAGGAGACCCTACAAAAGCTGTTTGCAGACTACTATAAGGGAGCCGCGTTTACTCATGTATATGATGGCACGGTGCATCTTAAGCAGGTGGTGAATACCAATAAGGGAGTGGTGCAGGTGGAGAAGCATGACAGTATGGCATTCATTACCGTAGCCATAGATAATCTGCTGAAGGGGGCCAGTGGGCAAGCTGTTCAGAATATGAACCGTCGGTTTGGCTTGGATGAGACCGTTGGTCTGTCTTTGAAGGGATCTGCATTTTAATTCTAATCCGAAACGAGAGTAACCACTATGAAAAAGATAACCATCGTTGGGGGAGGGAATTTAGGAGCTGCTCTGGCCTTAGGCATGCCTAAGGACGGTAAGTGGGAGGTGACAGTAACCGGAAGAAAGGCGGCTCGGCTTAGCCCTTTGGCCGAGGCAGGCCTGAAGACCACCACGGATAATCAAGCGGCAGTTCAGGATGCGGATTGGGTAATCTTGTGTGTGCAACCCATGCAAGTGTCAAAAGTGTTGGAGGAAGTTTCTGCAGACTTGAAGCCAGGCAAGCAACACTTGATATCCACGGCAACTGGGGTTTCCCTGGAGGCTTTGCGGACCCAGACCCCAGAAGGTACTGTTTGGGTTCGGGCTATGCCCAATACGGCTTCCGCAATTCAGGAGAGTATCACCTGCCTGAGTGGAAATGGGCTGGAAGAAGAAAAATGGGCAGAGGTAGAAGAGATCTTCGCTTGCATTGGCGCCACTTTGCGAATAGATGAACCTATGATGCAAGCAGCCACGGTGCTGGGAGCTAGC
>JBCBHI010001219.1:0-1596 GCA_038525885.1 Bacteroidota bacterium | reverse complement strand
AAAAGCGGCTTACGTGATTTAGAATTCCTTACGGATTACAATGAATTTCCTTTACAGGATTTCGCCTTTAGCCAAAATACCCGGACTGCCTACGTTCATTATACCTATCCAGTGCCTAGTGTCAACATCCCCGGCAACTACGTACTGGCCATTTACCGGGATGGGAATGAGAATGATTTAATACTCACTCACCGGTTTATGGTGGTTCAAAACAAGGTAGGGGTGGTTGCTAAGCTAGAACGCTCCCAAATGACCAAACAGCGGGAGGAAATGCAGCGCATTACCGTTGACTTAGATTATTCTGCCCTAGAGATCCCCAACCCCATGACCCAGCTAAAGGTAGTGGTTCGGCAAAACCGGCGTTGGGACCAACTTGCCATCCCTTCCCCTACTCAAATTCGCCAAGGCCAACAGCGCATGGTATATGCACCGCTAGATGAACAACTAGATTTCGCAGGAGGAAATGAGTTCAGATGGTTTGAGACAAGAAACCTCAACTTTGCTGGACAGAACGTGAATAACATTGTCCTTAAAGACAATAGTGTGCAAGCCTTCTTAACTCCAGAGCGATCCAGAGGTGGCTTGGCCTATGGGCAAATCCCAGACCTAAATGGAGCCTACCAACCCCGTATACAAGGGGATTTTGGTAAAGTGGAAGGTGACTATTTGCAGACTAATTTTCTATTGCTGACTGATTCCCTTCCAGGGGACATATACGTAGTAGGTGCTTTCAATCACTGGCAGGCCAATAGAGAAAGCCGCCTGCGGTACAACGCAAAGGAAAAAGGGTATACTGGCAATATGCTTCTGAAACAGGGCTGGTACAATTACCAGTTTATGTATAAGGGAGATCCTACAGACCCTTGGCTATTGGAAGGCTCTCACTTTGCCACCGAAAATCGATATGAAATTATTGTGTATTACCGACCGTTAGGATCAATCCAAGATCAACTCATTGGTTATACACAACTCCAGGTCAATCCTTTCTAGGCTTTCACCAGCTCAGGATTCACTTCGTATTGTATGGTTCTTGCACTAGGATCCTGGTTGGCTAAATCAAGCATACCAAAGCCTTTGTGGGTAAACCTGCCAAGACCACAAGTGAAAACAAATTCCTGAACCTCTTTGGCGGCATATAAAGTAAACGGGAAAGTATACCCTCTTACTTCATACTTTACATCCTGATCGTAGACAGGATATATGCGGGCAAATTTCTTCTGGGATTCGGTGATCTTCCTCAAGTAACTATAGTCTGGAACGACTTGAAACTTGAAAAATGACTCGATTTGATCGGAAGAAAACCATCCACTTTCCTCCATCCTCTCCATAGTGGATTCGTAGAGCAAATCTGAAAACTCATCAGATTCAGGCCCGATAAATCTTTTACCAGAACTATCGTATAGGTCTGGATTGATCAAAACCAAGGGAGAGATACAGATAAACTTGGTCTCCTCGGTTATTTCCGGGGTTTGCTCTCTTTCTACAGACTCTGGAACCAACATTAGATTCCCAAGCTCCACTTGAGAGAGTGAAAAGAGTTGGTTGAGTAGATACTGAATGAACTCTTCGTTCGGACTGGAAAGTACTAATGTTACT
>JBCBHI010001218.1:0-1598 GCA_038525885.1 Bacteroidota bacterium | reverse complement strand
ATCAGGGTGAAATGATTGTCCTCTGCATAATTGTACAACTTCACGGTACTGCCCCGGGCTTGCATGGCATGGTAAGCATCTTCGGAGTGAAAAAGAGGCAGAATGTTATCCTTGGCTCCGTGGTGCAGAAAAACCGGGGCTTCTGCATACCAGTCGAAATGGTCGTTCACTTGGGTGGCAGTGAGCCAGTCGGTAGCCGTGCCGTCTATTAGCCCTTGGCGCAACACGGGGTTTAGTAGATTCTCCGAACTCTTCTCCCGGGTAGCCAGCCAAGCCGCCTTTAGCATAAAGTGCTCTGGCGTCCGGTGATAATAGTGCCGGTATACAGCCCTTTGGTGCTTTTGTAAGTAAGGTGTGTTTTGATTCAATATCCAGGCGCTCCACAGGTAGATCGGGGCGGCCAATTCCTCGTCTTGAGAGGAAGCAAACTCCCGGAACATCCGAGAATAATTATAGTAGCCACTAAGAGGTGAAGAGGCCGTAACCTGCAAAGCCTGGTCATTTTCAGCCTCCAGTAGTCGGTGCAAGGCCATGGTAGCACCTGCCCCTTCTGACCATCCGGCCAAAAACAGATCCTCCGAAAGGGCGATGTCCTCTACCCAGCAAAGCTCTTGGGCGGCACGTAGCATATCTCGCGATACTTCCGCCAGCGAGGGGGTATAAGTATACTGGATGGGAGTTTCACCGGACTCTCCATACCCTAGATAATCGGGCATGGCAACCACATAGCCGTTAGCCGCCATCACCGAAGCCAGTAGTTCCACCTCAGGGTTGGTGTACAAGAGATTGTAGTCCTCCGGTACGGAAAATTCGCTGGGCGTAAGGTGCTCAGTACCTGGTAGAATGGTACCGTGCTGGTAGCTAAGCAAGGGCCAACGGCCCGGCCTGTGATGGGGCACTATCAGTAAGCCAGAAGCGGTTACCGGTTCGCCTTGGTAGGTAGTCTCGTAGACTATCCGGTAGTAATCCAAGGGATACTTCACTAGTAACTCCACCAAATCGTCAAGCTCATTATTCTGACATAGCTCTTGCAAAGCGCGCGTACTCGCTTGCTCTACCACTTCTTCCTTAAATAGGAAGGAAACCTTCTCGTACCGGATGAGTGTACCAGGGTCTGCTAGTGCCTTGCCCCCTATGCCAACCAAGAATATCCCCAATAACCATGTATTCCTACGCATAACTATATGTACCTGCTTGCCTACGTCTAACCCCTCCATTAACGTATGGAGATATTAGTTTTATTGTTTCTGCTATGATGTCAATGAGGAATAAAAAGTTTGCTGGCGCATCGAAATTTTTAGTCTTTTTTTGAAAGTCATTTCATTCAGCATTCTTTTTGATAGGCAAGTATACCAAGCACCGAATTCCCTCGTTTTACCCTGATCTTTTGAGCTACTGCTATTGGCCTGGTCCCTGAGTTTTATGCTATTAGAGGTCTAGGTAATGGTTTTATTGGGTGTGCATAACTTTTAACCCCAATGCAGGACCTAAGGACCTGATTCTCATAATTTTGTAAGAATAATTATAGTTAAATTCGGTAGGAGACTACTATGGCGAAGAACACACCCAAGGGTAATCATTTTAAGAAAAAATCCAAG
>JBCBHI010001217.1:0-1609 GCA_038525885.1 Bacteroidota bacterium | reverse complement strand
CTTTGCGGTTTGGCAGGGAGAGGAACTTGTGCCTTTCACCAAGGCCTATTCGGGCCTTACGGATGCTGAATTGGTGCGAGTAGACCAATTTGTGAAGCGCAACACCCGTGAGCGGTTTGGTCCGGTGCGGACCGTGAAAGCCGAACTAGTTATGGAAATTGCCTTTGAGGGCATACAAGAAAGTAAGCGACACAAATCGGGAGTAGCCCTACGCTTTCCGCGCATTCACCGCTGGCGGCATGACAAACTGCCGCAGGATGCGAATACCCTGGAGGAATTAAAGGGGCTATTGGAGGTGTATGGGAAGGGTTGACAAGCACACCTGAGACCTAATTGGGAATTTCTATTGCATCTTACCCACCGGATGGAAATCATATCCTCCTAATCTGGTAACCCAATATATTGGGGATGATTTTGTATCAGGGCAGGAGGCAGCCGTCGTTCGGGTCCCAAGTGCTGTTGTTCCACCGGAATACAACTATCTCATTAACCCCAACCACCCTGAGACCTCACGTATTCAGGTAATCTCTACCTCGCCTTTTTCTTTTGACGAAAGACTCAAAAGAGCCCAGTAAGGATTATCCCCCACCCCCAGCGGACGGTTTAAACCGTCCGCTGGGGGTGGGTAATGGCTAAAAGTCTATTCGTTCCGGAGCACCCTAGTTTGATCGGTCGGCGAAGCGCAAATTGGGGATGATTTAGAAACATGAGGTGCGGATTTCACCCGTAGGGCTCTAATCTTATGCCAATACCCCTAACCCACTCAATAGCAGCAAGTTAACTAAAGCACAACCCTATCGTAAGTTTCATCTTGGAACAATACTGTGCGGCATACTAACCCGGAGTTTTGCATCCCTTGGCTTTAAAAAAGGTATAGTTGAAGGTACCCCCTTCGGCAGTACGCAGCAGAGCCTGGATACCCTCTTCCAACTCCGCCGGAGAGAGAACTTGCTTGGCAACTGCCTCTTCCGTTATCCCCTGTATCATCGCCGTGAAGGTCTGCTTAATAAACCCCTCCACCAGTTCAGGCTTAGAAGCATCTACATATACCGGCCTGGGCATCACCTCTACGGCTTCAAAACCCGCTTTACTAAGCAGTGGATACAGCTGGCGGCCCACATTGGCATTGCCCCCGTTTTGTTGCTGTAGCTTCACCTGAGCGGCTACCGCCTTGTGAGCGGCCCGGCTATCCGGATAAAAATAAGTAGACCCATGGTCCCCCTCTATCACCGTTATGCTGCCATGGGGGGCCAACACGCGCCATATTTCCTGGAGCGCGGCTAGCGGGTCGGCAAGGTGCTCCAGCACAAAGCACACAAAAATATGATCGAAGGCCCCGTCCTGGTAGGGTAAGTCCAGTACGTCCGCCGTTTGGAAAGTCACGTTCGTAAGGCCCAACTCCTCTACGGTAGCTTTGGCCTGCGCCAGGGATTTCTCCGATACATCTATCGACACGAAATCCACTTCTGGGTTCTGCAAGGCAACAATCCGGGTCTGAGCTCCCACCCCACAGCCAACCTCCAGCACCCGCGTGCCTGCCTCCCAGTAGGAGTCCCAGTGCAACAAGTCGGCAATGGTTTGGGCCTGAGCATACAACCGCTTGGTCTCA
>JBCBHI010001216.1:0-1610 GCA_038525885.1 Bacteroidota bacterium | reverse complement strand
GGGTCCAACGTTCACCATAAATACAGAAAGCTGGGGACTCCGTATCCTAAAAGGGTATCCGGCTCTGTAAACTGGTCACCAGATTCGCGAATCAACTGAATAACCTCCTGCGCAGTAAGCTCAGGAAAGGCTTGCCACAGCCCTGCGGCCAACCCTGCTACTTGTGGTGAGCTATAGGAAGTACCATTGGCACTCGTAATATCCCCGGATTCGTTCACTAACACAGTCCCCTCTCCCCAAGCAGATACATCAGGTTTTACGGGATCCAAGCTCAAGCCGCGGGAAGTAAAAGCTGTTGGGCCACCCTCTGCGGTGACCGCTCCTACGGCTAATACATCAGGTACGTCAGCGGGGCTGGTGAGCACATTCCAGGAGCTATTGCCAGAGTTACCGGCTGAGGTACTAACTAGTATACCCCGGTCCGAGGCAAATTGTGCTGCCTGGGCAATAATGGTGGTTTTACCATCCATATCTTCTGGCGAATAATCCATAGATCTGTCCGTGAAGAAATCACTGTAACCCAGTGAACTATGAATGATATCCGCTCCTGCACTATCAGCTAGTTCTGCCCCAAACAGCCAATTGAACTCCTCGATACGGTACTCCACGGGTACATCCTCAGTCACACAAAGGATGTATTGCGACTGGTAAGCATTGCCCAAATAGAGGGTATCGTTACCGGAAGTAACAACGGCCGCCATCGTAGAAAGCACCCGGGTACCGTGGTCATCATACCCATAGGCATAGGTCCGGTTGCCCACAAAATCGAAGGTTTGGATAATCTGCTTATTGCTGTGCAAATGCTGGAATCCGTCGGCATTATCTACGCCCTGGAATCCGCCGTCAAACACGGCCACCAAAATACCGTCTCCTGTATACCCTTGCCCATGCATGGAAGGAATCGCCAGCAGGTTGTTTTGTTCAGCATTTTGCAGATCAGTTTCCGTACGCGCATACAGAGGATTAGCCGGCTTGTTGTCCCAGTTAGGCCGCTCAAACAGCCCGCCTCGTGCCACATACATCACACTATCTACTATGCTTAGGGCCAATACAGCTTCTCGTTGGTCCTGGTCAGCCTCAAACAGAACGGCATTCATCCACCGGGAGGTGTAATAGGCCATGGCCCCAGTTTCACGGATGGAATCCAAATAAGCAGGGTTTACTGGCAAATCATCCTCCGTTACATCTACTGACTGAGCGGTACGACGCTCAAGAGCACGCGCAGAAAGGAATTCCTCAGGCGAGTCAATAGTATACGGAGTGCCCTCTTTATCAGAGAAAAATGCAATGTATCGGTCAGTTTGGGCCCATGCAGTAGCCTGCATTGCCAAAAAACCTACCACCAGAAAAAGCTGTTTATTGCCCATAGTCGCTTAATACTTGCCGGTAACTCCGGCCCACTTCTACAATCTGTTGTCCGAAACAACTGTCTTCATTACAATATCTAAACTGAAAGCTTTGCCGCAAGACCAATCCTATATCAGCGGCAAATACTTCCTCAATAAAATTCTGTTGCTCCAGCGTATCACGGTTATTGGATTGAATAACGGTGATTGTTTGAAGAAACGTGGAATCTGAAGGTCTCGGAAATCCTACATTTTCCATAAAAT
>JBCBHI010001215.1:0-1616 GCA_038525885.1 Bacteroidota bacterium | reverse complement strand
AAATCTTGTGCAGAGCAGGGTAATGATTCGTTGGGATCGCCGGCCGTACATACATGTATCAGTCTTCCTTTGGCATTCAAAATTGTAGTGAATAGGCAAGCCTATCCAACCAAGATCACGATGTTTTATTGTCTGAAATCATTGGGGTATTGTACCCATGAAAAAAGCGACCCAGAGGCCGCTTTCGATTGCCCTCCGTTTTGTGGATCGACTTACTACGGAGAAGCTATTAGGTAAGTTAATGGGTAATCGAAGTTTCGCTCCGCAGCACATATCTATTGCGCGGTGCGGTACTCGTGTGGGGTTACCCCGGTTTTGGCCTTGAACAGGCGGCTGAAATAATGGGGATAGTTGAAGCCCAGATTGTAGGCAATCTCACTGATGGATTCGTTGGTGCCAATGAGTAGGTTCTTTGCCTTGTTTACGATGAAATCGTTGATGTGGTCCTTAGCACTGCGGCCCGTTTCCTTTTTCAGTAGGTCGCTCAGGTAGTTGGCCGAAAGGTGAATTTTCTCAGCAAAGTACTGGATGGAGGGCACCCCATATTCAGCCAAGCTATCCGAGTTGAAATACTCCTTGAGCAAGCGGTTGAGCTGGCTCACAATGTCCTTGTTTTGGGTAGTACGGGTATGAAACTGCCGCTCGTAGTAGCGGGAGCAGTAGCTCAGCATTAGGTCCAGGATGCCCACAATCACCTTCTGGCTGTGACCGTCTATGCGTTGTTCGTTTTCAAACTGGATCCTCTCGGCCAGTTCGTGCATCATTTTTTCCTCGTCTTGCGACATGTGCAAGGCCTCGTGGGCTTCGTAGCTGAAGAAGCTGTACTGCTCAATCATATCTCCCAGCGGCGTACCCCGGATCAAGTCTGGGTGAAAAGCCAACATCCAGCCGTGCACGTCTCCCTCGTTTTGTGCACTGGTGACGGTGCTTACCTGGTTGGGAGCGGTAAAAACCATCACCCCCTGGTCAAAGTCGAAATGGTGCCTGCCGTACATAACCCCACAGTTGGCATCCTTCAAGGAAATGGTATACAGGTCAGAAGCCGTACGGCGCCCAACTTTGTCCTCCGTGATTTTCAATTTCGATACGTCCACCAGCGAAATAAGCGGATGTTTGGGGGGCTCGAAGTCGAGTAGCTTATGCAGCTGACTTACGGATTTGATTTGCACGGGTGGGGTAGGATGCTCCATGTCCTTGTCGGTTAATTACTCTACAAAGGTGCCAGCTACGGCGCAAGTTCTAACACACAAAATACCGAACCCCTAACACATTTCCCTGATTGTGCTAGTAGTAGGTGGGTAGAGGTTTTGGCTAGAGAGTTGTCGGCCACTTGTTGACTGTATAAAAGCCAAGCAAAAATGAGCCATTCAGGGAAAATAGTTGGCTGAAAGGCCTGGACAACCCCTGAATGGCTCAGATGATTAAAGTTTCGGCTGTCTTATAATAACTAACTGCTGATTATCACACTCAACCAGAAGCTAGGGCGGATTAATTGGGGTCGTATAAAAAGGTATAATTGCGATTTTGCCGCCGAAGAATCTTTGGATACTGCTTCCCCTGGGCAGGGTAAGCTCTCGAAGGGTGAAGGGGGCGGACCGCGTAGGTTAAACCCTCAT
>JBCBHI010001214.1:0-1619 GCA_038525885.1 Bacteroidota bacterium | reverse complement strand
AAATCAAAGTGAGCTTTGAAGTAAGGAACCAGAATATCATTGAGGGAAGTAAGAAGCCCCCATACAAAGAATAAACTAATGAGGCCTGCCAAGGTACCCGTGCGTTGGGTAGAAGCATTCATAGTGGTTTCGCGTTTCAATCAGGATGAATAATTCCTGGAAAATGCGAAACCCCCACGGAAATAAAAAGAAGAACTAGTCACAGTAGCCCGTAAGGGTTGTAGTGCGGTTGAGATATCCTCTGGAAATAGCCCGGCGTATCACCTGGCACCCACGGCTAGGTTCCCCCTTGCGGGTGTAGCATTCGGCTAGCCACCGGTACCCCTCTTCGTGCTTACGGTTAATATGTACGGCCCAGCGTAGCAAGTTTTCTCCCATTTTGTAGTCCTCCGCCTCAATGTACGCCTTCCCTACTTCAAGAAAGATCTCAAAATGGTAGCTCGGCACCTCTGATGGAGACATCACCAGCATATACCCTTCGCCGTACCGGGCCTTATACTGGCTGGTGATGATGGAGATGGCATCAATATAATACCGCAAGGCATCCTTGGGGCGGTCATTTACCACCAGTCTGGCGGCCTCCATAAAGGGCATCACATCGTGCGGGTAATGAGCCATAAGCGAGTCTAGCCGCTGCAAGGCCTTGTCCTTCTCCCCCATTTCTACATGGCTTTTGGCCATCCACAGGTTCAAGTCCCTGACCGGTTCATGGGGCCACCCTTCATTTACCAGATTGCCATAGTATACCGTAGCCGGATAATCCTGATCATAGAAGCTTTTTTCAGCCAGGCCATACAATTGAGCCATCACTCTGGCTCTGGCATCTTCCTCTTCCCCCTTTATGAAGCCCTCCCTTTGCAATTGTTGCACCGTCCAAACCGCCGAGTCCACCTCTCCGCTAAGGCAGAAATCTTGCATTTGCAGCATGAGCTCCGCCCTGCGCGCTTCCTTTTCGGCCATCTGTTTGGCCATATAGGCCTTATTGATTTGCACCAAAATCACCACGATTACCGCCATCACCCCCACAAAGCCAAACGCATAGTACGTGCTTTTGCGCTCTTCTTGAGGAGTAAACGTGCGTACGGAGCCCCTTCGTTGCTTATATCGGTACCCATGCGGAGTCCATCGACCGTGGGATGGATTGGGCGGCGGGGGAGAATATCGTTGGTAAGTACGATAAGCCTGCTGGGCATCCTGATATTGAATCTTCAGGTCGTAAGAGGCCTTCTTGGCAGGATCGGAAAGCACCTGATAGGCTTCATTCACACGCTTAAAGCGCTCTTCAGCTACCTTATCATCTGGATTCTTATCTGGATGATATTTCACCGCCAGCCTACGATATGCCTGACGGATTTCATCCAACGAAGCTGTAGCCTCAAGCCCTAATGTGTGATAATGTGTAACCATATCAGGATAACGAACTACACAAAGAAACTGGATGTAAGGAAAAGAGATTCAACATTTTAGGAAATTTTACACTAGCTATTTTTTAGCCGATAAATACAGAAAACCAGCAAAAAAGGAGGTCTCTATACTCTATCGTCATTATACAATGACACAAAACACCTAGGACTCTCAAAATTCCTAACAAACATCACTCAAGTGGTGACTGAGTGATG
>JBCBHI010001213.1:0-1626 GCA_038525885.1 Bacteroidota bacterium | reverse complement strand
GATGATGTCACCTTAACCAGTACCGTAGGTGCGCGGGCAGAAGTAGGGTATAAATTCCTGGCTTTGACCTACAATGCCATCAACTATACCAGCCCTACCAACGAGGTGATTTCTGCCAATTCCTTTGGTATCTCGGTGTCCTTCACGTTTCCCAATTAGTACCAATACTGCATAGGGCGGGTCTAAGCACCAAACACTCACCTATGTATACTTCACTGAAACACGCATTTCGCATCCTCTTCCGGTACCGGCTGTACACCCTTTTCGCTTGGCTGGGGCTTAGTATTGCCGTATCCTCCGTTTGGTTTATCGCCCAATATGTACAGCAAACTCAATCCTTCGATGCCTTCCACCCGGAGCCGGAAGTCATCTACCGGGTGACCATGGAGGTTGCCGCCGGGAGTGAGACCGAACACTATGCTACTACCGGCCTTCCCCT
Organism: Bacteroidota bacterium; assembly: GCA_038525885.1. Classification (GTDB taxonomy): domain Bacteria; phylum Bacteroidota; class Bacteroidia; order Cytophagales; family Cyclobacteriaceae; genus DMST01. Next base: position 1,187 of record JBCBHI010001213.1, on the reverse strand, counting down.
GGGAGAACAGCTGCAAGCCCAGTATCCGGGGGTCATGGCCTACGCGCGGCTTACCTTTCGCCCCGGAGTCATCCGGCACCAAGACGCAACCTTTCAGGAATCAGGGGTTTACACTGCCAACTCAGAAACCTTCCAGGTATTCGGATTTGATTGGCTGGAAGGCAGTACCCCATCTCCACTAGCCGCTCCCAACAGCCTGGTCCTTACCGAGTCCTTAGCCCAAAAGTATTTTCCTACCACTCAGGCAGTGGGGCAAACGTTGATGGTGGACGACGAGGAATATACCGTGGCCGGAGTATTCCGTGACTGGCCAGGAACTAGCCATTTAGAAGTACAAGCCCTGCTAGCTGCTCCGGCCATGGCCTACGATGCCCAGAGCTGGTTCGACTTGGAATCATACACCTACCTGCGCCTCAACCCTAGCAGTACCCATACTCAGCTCAACGAGCAATTGCAATTGCTTCAAGAAAGAGAACTGGTACCCATCATGGAAGGTTCTGGCCTGCAAGCGGAGCTATACGCTCAACCGCTCCCGGAGGTGTATTTCTCCTCAGGTTTGACCTACGACGTACCCAAAGGCAACCGGGCTTATGTGTACGCCCTCACCGGAGCAGGATGGCTCATCTTCCTGGTGGCAGCTCTCAACTTTGTGAACCTCAACCTGACCCGCTCCACCCAGCGCACCAAGGAGATTCTCGTGAAAAAGACCCTGGGGATGTCTCCCCGGCAGCTCTGGTGGCAGAGTGGCTACGAGTCGTTAGGGGTTACCCTGCTGGTAGTTATCCTTGCCGGGGTGTTGGTTTTGTTATTGCGCCCTTACTATGAGTCATTTACTGGGTTGCCCATGGCCCCTTTCCAAAGTATGGCAAGTTTGGCTGCATTACTGGTGGTGAGTTTGCTTGGTTTGGGCCTGCTTGGCTCGGGTTATTCCGGCACCTATTTATCCTTCCAGCGGCCAACACTCTCTCATATTAGCACCCAAAGGCCCTTACTCAAGCATCTGTTGTTGGGTTTCCAGTACACGCTGGCGGTGATCCTGCTGGTAATCACCCTAGGTATGGGCCGTCAGCTAGACTATATGCGACAAAAGGACATGGGCTTTGCTCAGGAGCATCTCCTTGGTGCGCTGGGTGGAGCGGGTCAGGTTGAGGTTCACAAAGTTGAGAGCTGCCACCAGGAAGATGAGC
>JBCBHI010001212.1:0-1635 GCA_038525885.1 Bacteroidota bacterium | reverse complement strand
ACATACTTTCTGCCGAACGACGCTCTAGAGAAAGAGCTTCCATATCAACGGTGCCGTCGTCCTGAAAGAGAATATGTTGCTTATATACCTTACACGAAGAAAGGCATCCTAGAACTAGGATACATGATGGAACAAGAAGGCGCAATGCAGAGCAATTATTTTCGACAAATTAACAAAACAAAAGTGGAGGAGTGAAATAGGAAGATCACCCATTCACTAAATCGTCGATTGCAGCTTGGTATTGTTTAATTACTAATTGCTCATCAAATTTTTCTTCTACTAACTCTCGGCTGTTTTTCCCCATCTCTTCCCGCTCACTATCGGAAAGCAATAGCATTTTTTCAAGTTTGTTCTTGAGATCAGTCGCGCTTTTTAATTCACAAAGAAATCCATTGTACCCGTCTATGACCACGTTTCGGCAGCCAGGAACGTTAGTCGCTACAATGGGTTTTCCGGTAGAGGCAGCCTCTAGTAGCGTTCGGGGAGTGCCCTCCCGGTAGGAAGGCAATACAATGCAGTCTGCTTGGTCTATATAAGGCCGTACATCGTCGGTAGTGCCGAGATACTCAATTTCTTCATTCTGAATCCAACCATCAATTATTTCCAAGGCTATGCCTCGCTTGTGGAGTGGATCCTTGGCCCCTAAAAGCTGAAACTTGACTTTATGTCCCGCTTCCCGAAGCATGCGTGCGGCTTCCACATATTCTAACACGCCTTTGTCATAAATAAGCCGAGAAATCATGAGGAAGTTAAAGCTAGGTCGCTTTTGCCCCCACTTGGGTGCGAAATGCTTGAGATTAATGCCTGAGCCCGGAATTACATCTACTACAGACGAGGTCACGAGTTTCTTTTCAAGGAAAAGATTTCGGTCGTCGTTGTTTTGGAAGAAAATTTTCTTGGGAAACCGGAAGGCCACTTTGTACATCTGTATGGCAAACCATGAAACCAGATTCTGCTTCAGAAATACGGTTCCTAAACCACATACATTATTAATCATAGGAATACCCGCCATACGGGCAGCTATGGTTCCATAAATGTTGGGTTTGATGGTATAGTGTAAAACTATGTCTGGTTTTATCCTCTGATATATTAAATAGAGCTCAGCAATCAGCGCCGTATCCTTTATCGGGTTCGCTCCTCTACTGTCCATTCGCACCTTGTGGAAGGTACATCCCGCCTCCTCTAACTTTGAACTATAATTATCCAAAGGAGCCACGGCGTGTACTTCCACGCCTTGATCCTGCAAGGCCTTTACCAAGCTCATCCTGAAATTATAAATATTCCAGGAGGTGTTTAGTACAATCGCAACTCTCATATGTTAAAAATACCCTATAGCGGACAGAAACAGATAATTTCTCCCAACGTATTCGACCAATGTTGTGTCCTGCACCATTAAGTGTGCCATTTTTACCGTTGTTCACAGATGGTAATCTGGCTATGTGGGGAAATCAAGAAAACTTTGAATTTTTTCCCGCTCATTTGAGCGTAATGATACAAATTTCTTGCTTATCGCTATAGATTGTTGGAGATTCTTAATTCACATGGTCTGAAAAACTACCATTTTTGTATTTCACGGTGAGGCGAATAAGTGTAGGAACTATTCTTTTGATAAAGAAATTGTAATCAGACGAATCA
>JBCBHI010001211.1:0-1646 GCA_038525885.1 Bacteroidota bacterium | reverse complement strand
GTAAAGAGATGGCGGCTCTGCGGGGTACCAACCAGAACTCCATCAACGTCACCAAAACCAGGCTACGCAAAAAGCTCGGCCTCACTACCCAGCAAGATCTCAATGCCTACCTGTTGAATTTTTAGAATGCTGATCAATTTCCTGGGGGAACTGCGTTCTGGCGAACCCGCATCAAGTTTTCATAGGGGGCAATAATTTTGGATTCCAGAAGGCCACTTGCAAGACTACCCGCTGAGTGGGAAGGAAGGATTCTATTCACTAAAAGCCAAGCCCCTGGGAATTCCCCAATAGACCAACAATCGTCTACTGCTCTGACAGCGGGGCTGAATCACAGGCGGCAGATAAGCGGGTTTTGAGTTTGCATTTCGCGATTGGTTATTTGCAAGCTTTCCTTTTTTGTGACCAAAAACTAGGCATAAATACGTTTTTGGGGTTGTTTATACGGATTAGAATTGGGCTTTCAGAGTTTTCAGGGCCAAAATTTGGCCCTGGGGAAAGGTAGACTTGGTGAGGTGGGAATAGCGGCCGTAGTTCCTACCTAGCGGATGCCGAAAAGCTGGTATAGAGTAGGCGATATAACAAACCTCAATACAGATGAAATTCGAAGATCTGAATGATTCGATGTTTTCTTCTTTTACTAATGAGAAATCCCGTTCCATCAGGGGTGGGTACACATTAGTTGTAACTGACTGTAGTTTTTCTGGCGGAGATAATGTCGATTGCAATGACGCCAGAAGAGACCGCTCTACTGGAGGTCCCCCAGTGATCATGGAATAGTAGGTAGAGTATCCCGTCGCCCTCTCACTTGTGGGGGCGGCCTCCTCCCTGGATATTGCCCTACAACAACAATTCCTTAAAAAACTCATCCTACGAATCGGAATTTTTAGCTCACACGTCGAATCATTATTAAAGTATAAAAACTTTAAAGCTATCAGCCTTTTGCTGTGGCTGATAGGTGCTAATGAAACCTAAAATCTATCCAACTGAGTCTGTTTTAATGGCTTTTTTAGGGATGAAAAGTTCCGGGGCCAAATTTTGGCCTCAGTCTCTTTTAGTATTGTCATGTGAGGACAATCGGCCGTAGTGTCTCATGAGCGTACGCCGAAAAGCTGAAATAGAGTAGGCAAAATATTAAACCCAAAAAAGATGAAATTCGAAAGCTTGAATGATTCGATGTTTGCTTCTTTCTCTGATGACAAATCACGTTCAGTTCGTGGTGGCTACACCGTAATAGGTACTAACTGTAGCGCTTCTGGAACTACTCATGACTGTACGGACGGAAAGAAAGACAAGGATACAGTAATCACTGAATTCTAATTAAGTCCTGATAAAGCAGGCCACTCTCTATTCTTAAAGGGGAGTGGCCTCATCATCATGCATTATTTATCATTTTAAGTAAACCCACATAGACATGAATTTTGAAAAAATCTCCCAATCCTTATTTGAAAAGTACTCAGATCCTACCAGCCGTAACCTTCGAGGTGGCTACACGACTTCTTACACAGGTTGTAATTCGAGTGGTTCAGAAATCGTGGATTGTTCAGATATAGCCAAAGATTCTGAAACCCTTATTCGAGAATAAGCCAATGTCTACCGGTAACGGTACGAGCGCTTTCATTTTGTAATGCTCTCCAATGGTGTTTTCC
>JBCBHI010001210.1:0-1647 GCA_038525885.1 Bacteroidota bacterium | reverse complement strand
CCCATGCATTTGCATGCGGGACCAGGGAGGTGTTTACAAAATGTAGAATGCTTTCCAACGCCGGGTTGGGTAGTACTTGGGAGCCTTACTTGCTCAGCAAGAAGTCAGAAATATTATTAGCTGAACTGAAGTTCTCAATCTTCAGATCTTCATTGGCTACCACCAGTTTAAATTCCGATTCCAGAAAGGTGATCAGTTGCAGGGCAAACAGAGAGTTCACCAAGCCCAGTTCGAAGATGTTGTCCCCTTCTTGAATAGGGGTCTCCGTGCTGATCTTTTCGTTCAAAAATTGAAGGATGCGTTCTTTTGCCATGTTGGTTTAGTAAGTATAAAATCCCTGGCTTGATTTTTTTCCCAGCAGCCCCGTATCTACCATCTCCCGTAGCAGATAGCAGGGCCGGTATTTGCTGTCCTTGAAGTTTTCATGCAATACCTCCAGGGATTGTAGAATGGTGTCCAAGCCAATCATATCGGCCAGTTCCAAGGGGCCCTGAGCATGTGATAGGCAATCCCGGAAAATCTTGTCCACCTCGGCCGCCGTAGCCACTCCCTCTTGCACACAGTACACCGCCTCGTTGATGTACATCAGCATGACCCGGTTGGTCACAAAGCCCGGGGCATCGTTTACCACTATGCCCGTCATTTTTATCCCTTTCAGGATTTCCTGTAAGGCACTGAGGGTGGCCTCTGAGGTAAAACGACCGCGTACCATTTCTACCATGGGCATCATATGCACGGGGTTAGAAAAGTGCATGCCTGCTACATTCTCAGGGTGGGGCATGAGTGTGCTCAGCTTGCCGATAGGGGTAGCGGAGGTATTGACGCCAATCAAAGTGTTGGGGCCTACTACTTCCGCGAGCTCCAGGTACAAGGCCCGCTTTAGGTCCCATACTTCGGGGATGTTTTCTATGATGAGGTCAGCCCCCTTCAGATCGGAAAGTTGGGAGGTGCAGGTGACCTTACTCAACACATCTTCCTGGACACCCTCCACCGTTTTTCCCATGCGTTGCATCATGATGTCAAACCGGTGGGTGACATTGATGCCTGCCGGAACGGCCTCCAGCACCGTGGGGTCATTGTCTACCAACACCACGGAGTGGTCAAACTTGGCAAACTGATGGGCCAGTCCTTTCCCCATAATGCCAGCACCTACTATACCTATGGTCATTGTATTTATGCGAAGGGTTATGTACAGAAAGTGAGCGAATTACTGGACAATGAGTAGCGAATTGGTATTCCCGTACCCGTCGTCCTCAGTATCCGTATTGTTTGGGTCCATGGTCCATACTCCGTCCACAATGAACTTGTAGGGGTACCGGCCAGGGGGCAGATCCAAGGTGCCTTCCCAGCCTTGGTCGGTCTTTTTGAGGGGCATGTCCCATACATTCCAGCCATTGAAGAAACCACCAATAGACACGAATTTGGCATCCTGGTGGCCCTTCAGGATGAATTTGGAGCCCCCTTCATCGATCACGGGTGGCAATACCAAGCGAAAGCCCTCTAGGGGTTCTTCTCCTTCGTAGGAAATCAGCGTCATGCTTTTGATGTTGCCGCTGGGTGCCTTAGAGAAGGTAATCTGTGGATACCCATCTTTGCCTTTGAAGACCAAACCTCCCGCAGGCTTCAAGGAAGTACGCTGCGGAAAGC
>JBCBHI010001209.1:0-1649 GCA_038525885.1 Bacteroidota bacterium | reverse complement strand
GGTACATCCTGCGCAAATCCTCTTCCAGGCAATCCCAAGAGGTCTTGCAAAAGGAGCATAACGAGCTGCTAGATAAGGCCAGAGCTAAGAAAGGGAAGCTCACTCCTTGGCAGCCCCACCACCTGACTCAGCTCTCCAACCAGCTGGACTTTAGCTTCAGTAAAGGCTTCACCCGAAAATTCAACGGATTCATTTTTGACCAATCCAGGGACCAGAGGCTGCTTGCCTTCAGAAGAATTGACCGGGGATTGGCCGATTTCACTTCCAAAATCATAGCCCTCAGCAGTGATTTTGAATTGTACTTTGAGCAAGAGAAAACTTCCGTTACCATCCACTACAATGGGAAAGTTCTCGGTAAGTTGATCAAGCCTCATGCGTTGTTAAGAATGGATAATCAGCAGGTAGGCTCCATCAGTAGGAGCGAGGGTAAGGAAGCAACCTATGAAGTGATTTTGCATGGCGAAACGGTGGCTTCTTTTGCGAAAGGAACCGAGAAAAGGTCGTTTTTGACCAACCCCCATTTTAAGAGCAAGTATTCCTCTACCGGGATGGAAAACGATATGATTATCGAAAATCCCACCGCCAATTATGGCATGGTGCGATTGCACCGTGAACTCTCCGAGTCTGAGTATCCTTGGGTGCTGGCCTTGTTGGTGTATGAAATTGTCTTCTACAGCATAGACTTCACCCAATAAGGGGTTCTTTCTTCCACTTTTAGGCCTTGTGGGTTAATCCCCTCCTTTGCTACCAAAGAAGGGGATGTTCCCGGTTATACCCCGGCTAAGGCAGGGGGGGCGTATCCGCCAAACTTGCGCTCGAGCCATGTGCCTAGGGCGAAGACTTTTTCCTCGTCCAGATAGTCCGCGGCTACCCCTAAGCCAAAAGGCAGCCCGGCCTGGTCCGTACCTACGCGCACCGTAAGCTCAGGCATACCGGTAATGCTGTGCACTGCCGCATAGGAGATGATTTGGCGATCATTCCAGCCGTCACCCAGCGGCGGCGCCGTGCGAGAAGTAACCGGACTTAGGATGAGGTCTAGCGGTTGTTCTGTGCACGAAAACAGCGCGTGTACTGCCTCCACAAAGTAATCGCGGTAGATCTTCACCAGGGTCGATTCCGACAGCTGATTGCCTGGATTGGCAGGATCCGCTGGGTTGAATACCCCCCGGAACTGAAACTCAGGGTTGTCTGGTACCGCCGCGAAGAAGGCCTTCAGTAAGGGAGAGAACTGGTTCTTCGAACAGTTGGGGCTATTGGGTGGGGTGCCCGTGCGGTACTGTGGGCTTTGGAGAAGCCCCGCCAGGCCGCCCGATCCGTTGCCGCCACCGAACAGGAGCAGGCCCAGTTGTTGGATGTCGTTCACCAGGTCTAGCTGGCTGTAGTTGCGGGTGGGGTTGCCGTTGGCATCCAGTCCCGGCAGCAGACCAATAGGCGGGTTGATGGGGATGATGGACTGGCCCGTTTCTTCCAGCATCACTAGCTCCGCGCCGTCTTCTTCTAGCTCCTCAAGTACCTGCTGAATGGCCGCAGCCATTTCCGGCTGAGGGACCTCAGCATCGGAACCTGTAGCCGACTGCCCGGTAATGACCCCAATGCAGAGCCCGGCTACGCGGTGCCGCCTGCGGCTGGGCTGGTAGGGCGGAATGCCT
>JBCBHI010001208.1:0-1661 GCA_038525885.1 Bacteroidota bacterium | reverse complement strand
CCTTGTAGCACGGACGGCCCGGGTGGGGGAAGATCACCAATTACAGTTGTGGTAGATAGAAAACTGCTAAAGGGTACAGTTACTTGTATACGTTCCCATTTTTGGGTTTGAGTATTGTACACCCACCGATATTCTTTTCGTGATCCGGTAATCGATACCGAAACGCTAGCCGTTCCAGGGGAATTGGGAAAATTGACCGCAAGGGATGGACCCCCTCCTGAGGTACCCCCTCCACTAGAAAAAGTAACCGTCCAGGCATAGGTGTTGATTTGAACGTTACTATTTGAATTAACAGTATACACCTCGGTGGCCCCACAGGGTACCCGAGAAATGGGAGAAATGGATTGGGCCTGAACCTGTGTGCTGGCTGCTAGTAATACTACGCTGGCCAAACAGAGGCGAGCTAATTTGGTAATTGTCTTCATAAATTGTTGAGTTAATGAATTGAATTTTATGACCATTAGGCTACATAAATGAGACTGCGGGTCATGTTGTTGAGAGGGCAAGAATGGGCTTTGAAAGGCCAGGATCGTCCCATGGGCACCCATGGGACCTTTTTTACCTACTAAATCTCGGATTGATTTTACGGGTGGAAAATATCTCTTAGGAGAGGATGGGAGTATGGCTAGTCTGGGCGCCTATTTGAGACAACGGATGAGGAAAATAGTGGCCTGCAGGATGCATTGTTTGGAAGGAAATAGCGCCATCCTTAGTAGGATGACGCCGACTTTATTGGGTAGGATTTACTCCACTATAAGCGAATGAGAATGCTTGCTTCCCAGCTGATCTACGGCTACCACATAGTAAACGCCTGACTTCAAGTCTTTTACGTCTAGCATGGTAGTGTTACCAGAAATCTGGTCTAGGGTCTTAATCACCTGACCCATCAAATTCACCACCGTGACTTGCTTCAGTGGGCTTTCTGAGGAAATAGAAACCTGGTCGGTGGCCGGGTTAGGATACAGGCTCACTTGGCTGAGGCCAAGTTCTTCTTCCGTGAGAGCATTGCGGGCAAATCCGCCAATACCCGGGCCGCCACCAATCGTTCCGGTAACACTTACCTGTTTGGAGGCTGAGCGCAGTACCCCACAACTGCGGTAGGTGGCTGTAATGGTACCACTGGTTACAGTGGGAGCTTCTACTACGACTCTGTCTGTATTGGCACCCGATAAAATGTTAATGCCACTGGGCACTGACCAAATAAAGTTGGAAAGATTAGGCCCGTTTACTTCAAACGCAACCACCGAATTTTGAGCTATGGAAGGAGGCCCCTCGATTTGATGTGTTTGGGGACCAAAATCAATATAAAGACTTTGGATGCCCCCAACAACGGCGCAAGGTCCTCCGGTTGCGGCGGCTGCACTGATCCAGCCTCTGGTTTTCGAACCTGAACCTGGAAACTGAACGGTAACGGACCTTTGAGTTCCTTGGTAGGTCCGCACGGTATCCCCTGAGGTGGGATGAACAATAAAGTATGGATAAGACACCTTCCACCGGTATTCTACAGCACGATCCACCGGGTTCACCGAGTAGACTCTGGTAGTGTTGTTCCCACAGACACTTTCAGGACCAAAAATTTCTTCGGGAATATCCGGAAGCTTCCCTATTTGAGTACCGTAATTTAAGATGATCTGGCCTCCACCAAATAGTGAGACCACTAG
>JBCBHI010001207.1:0-1669 GCA_038525885.1 Bacteroidota bacterium | reverse complement strand
CCGGCACTTCAACCATCAATCGGACCAAGTCGGGTCGGTTTACGATCTCTGGCTACGGCATGACCAATTTGAGCTGGTCCCACCCAAGTGGGTTCTCACCACTCACCGGTCTCAATACCAACAGCATCGTGCTAGAAGCTACGGGAACTGGCCAAGGGTACGTGACGGCCTCCTACCGTTCTTGCGGCGTGACTCGTTCTGCTTCTAAGTACGTGCAGATCGTATCGAGCGGCGGCGGCGGTGCCGCTAGAGCTTCGCTAGGCGATGAGTTGGAAGTAGGCCTATCCGCCATTTACCCGAACCCTGCTGTAAATGAGGTAACGGTAACCTCTACCAGCGACCTGAAGCAGGTGTCGGTAGTGAACCTCATGGGCCAAACCCTACAAACCTTGAGCGAGGTATCAGGACGTGAGGCTACCCTGAATGTATCAGGACTCAAATCGGGTTCTTACCTCATCATTGCGGTAGATGCAGAAGGCAAGCAAGTGCACAGACTGGTAGTAGAATAAGCTGCCCTAAAAAATCCATAGCGTATTCCAAATTCAGGAGGCTGTTCCAGTATGGGGCAGCCTCTTTTTTCTATTAAGGCTTCGGGATTTGAGGATTCAAATGGCTTCAAAATTCAAAACTATCCCCTAATTGGTCATAGCATCATAAACTTGAGTTAATAAATCAAAAACCCGAAGACACATCGCACAAAACATACTAAACAATACTACCCAGCAATTAACATTATTAATCCCTTGAACGATTAGGTATATCCTTAAAAAATCAATTACAACAATACATTTATACAAAAAAGCATTTTCACATTTAAACAGAAAAGACCGTTCCGTAATACTCAACGAAACTACCAAAATCCCACCAATCGCCACCCAGTTACTCAATCCATGAGCTTCATACCATCATTACGATTGCTTAAAAAACAGACTAAACCGTACGTTTGATCCTAATGACATGAGATCAGGAAATTGGGCCCAGTCCTGTCTTATCTAGCACTAAATACTTTATGATTAAACACTACTTTAAAATGAAAACCCATTCAAAATTTCTTTGCGCGATGCTGGTATTCGCGCTTTTATCTTTCACCAGTTCTTATGGACAAAGCGTATCTATCGGAGGTCCCTTAACCGTAAACTGCGGGGCGATTGTAGAATATTCAGCTCATGACGGATTAGGCAGCACGGTGGTAGATTGGGAGGTTGTATTTTCCAATGGTACTTCTCAAAGTAGAAATAGCAGTAGTCATTTCACGGTGATATTCCCCAATGGCAACGGTTCGGCTACCATAACGGCTAGGAGCGGTTCAGCAGTACCTGCGCAAATCACCGTAACCTATTCGGGCAGCACACCACCACCCGTACCCGGCTATATATCTGGACCTGCGGCTGTTTGTGGCAACAACTCCACCCACACGTATTCCATTAGTGCAGTATCCGGAGCCGCTAGTTATGCCTGGTCTGTCGGCAGTGGTTTCCAAATTGTGCACCCTTCCAACGGTTCGCTGGTTACTTCTTACACTGGACCACAAACCTCTATTTCGGTGCGGTTTCCCAATTCAGGATCCACCTCTAATGGCCAGATCAGCGTAGCAGCCGTAAGCGGTGGTGCTTGCTCTAGCACCAGCGGTGCAAGCAGCAGAGGGGTAAGATTCGGCCCTCAAACCTAT
>JBCBHI010001206.1:0-1678 GCA_038525885.1 Bacteroidota bacterium | reverse complement strand
TCCCTGGTTATCAACTATGGGAGCGACCATTGTAGAACTGTTCGTAGAGCTTTCGTTTATTAATGAAATCGCTCCGAAACACCTTTTGATCATACAGAAGAACCTGCCCCCCTACGGTGGTGCCTTCCTCTCCAATCACATCTACGGAAGGGTACGTCAAGTGCCCAATGTTAAGGTAGGCATCGATGTCCTCCACCGAAATGTAGGTGTCTCTTTCCTCCTCTGGGTTAGGAGAATACATGGGCTGTTTCAACCAGTTTTCTTTAAAGAACGTTTCCAGGTCTACATTGGACAGCATCGTTCTAAAGGTCTTAAAAGTGTTTTCAGTTTTCATGTTTTAGTGGGTGATATAGGTTGAACCATCAAATTGAATTTCCCCCTCACCCGCAAATTGGCCTTCTTCCACCAGGAAGATTTTGGGGGCAGAGGTGACATAAGGCTCCTTATTGAACTTACCTAGGGTATCCAGGTGTATAAAGGAGGCCACCGAGGGATCTTGCTGAAAGCGGATCATTGCATCTTTTCGGGATTCGTACCCGGTGATGATGAAGTTGTAGGTGCTTTCGTCCTTTACCAGCTCTTGTAGCAAGAGAGATTCACCATCGCTGATGCAATCATCACAGCCAGAGGCTGGAACTACCACAACAGCCTCTAGGGCCTCTAGCGATAGTGCGAATGAGTTGGATAGTTGATCTAAGGCTGTTTTTTCTTCAGAGCTACCTTGGCCAGTACAGGCCATGGTCATGAGAGCTAAGCTCAAGAATAGTACTGGGGAGTATCTTTTCATTATTTCAATTGGCTAAATACAAGGTGATTAGGATCTGAAGCGGCATCGTTGACAAACCAAAGACCATTGGGAAGTGATAGGGGCCGAAAGGCTTTCAGTTCTCCAGGGAACGGATATTCTGAAACGATTTCCAGGCTTTTATTTAAAGCTATCATCGTGTAGTCCATTTGCCCCTCTACCTTTTGGGGCATTTTGGTCATGCGTATTACGTGCTTATTCGCCTGATCATAATACACCGGGCCATAGGCAGGATGCTGCAAATAGAAGTCATGCCGAGCGTGACTGCTGGTATAGTCAAAAAGCCAGGAAGAGGAAGGTATGGAGGAGATAGTATCAAACTGGCCACTATGTGCCTGCACTTGTTGGGCCACTTCCAGGTCCCCGGATACTTTGGCAAGGGTATGATCCGCAATAAAGCTGATCAGGAATTCGCGACTGTCGGGTAGAAAGGTGTAGAAGGGCACCCTGTATCCTCCCGAACCACCCCAGTTTTTTCCCCAGTAGAACTCCGGATAGTTGATCCCGGTCTCGAATCGAGTACTAGTCATATCATAGGAGACCATGATGCGCTGCCGGGCATCCAACGATTTCAAGGGCATTTCACCGCCAAAGAATCCAATGAAGTATACCTTTTGGCCAGCTGCATCATATACCATGGGATTGGCCTGGCTCACCACCGGTTTTACCCATTCTGCCTTGGGTCCTCTTCCGCCAAAGAGGCTTTTTGCCCAAATCTTCCCCTTAGACAAGCTCAAAAGAGATATTTCACTCTCCTTATAGGTATAGATCAGAAGTGAGTCGGAGTTGATGAAGTGAAACCCTTGAATTTTATCATCGGAGGTGTATCCGTATTTTTTAAGGTCAATGCGTTGGGTTTGCTCACCACTTCCT
>JBCBHI010001205.1:0-1682 GCA_038525885.1 Bacteroidota bacterium | reverse complement strand
GACCCCTGAGAGATTAAACGTGTCGGGGTCGGTACTACTACCCTGCGGACCCGGGTGAATACCTTCCGGAGAAACAGAGATTACATGTATATCGGAATAGGGTTAGTGTACCTACTCACCATCGCCGAGGCCCATATTGATGCCCAACTTAAAGGCTTTGATTTAGAAGACGACCTGTTGGTTGGTAAGTACCGCCTAGAAGTAAGCCCCTTGGTGGTGGCCACCCCTAACTATACCGGAGTGGGGATTAGCATTTCCCTACCCTAAACCATAAGCCGCCAGCCAGCAACTAGTCTAACTTGGAACCCCTCCAATAGCACGTTTCTAGGTTATTCTTCTATTTTTGTGTTTTATCCCCTTTGAAAGAATATATGTTCGATTACAATTCCAGCCGTACCAATATTATACTGAAAGAGTACGGCCGAAATATCCAACAATTAGTCAGCCAATTGGCCTCTATTGAGGACCAGGAAGAGCGAAATCGTTTTGCCTTCACCTTGGTTGAGTTGATGAGACAGCTAAATCCTGCTGCGCGCGAAACCCACGAGACTGCACAAAAGGTATGGGATGACCTGCACATCATTTCCAATTTTGAATTGGACTTAGACTCTCCCTACCCCAAACCAGATCCCAGCATTATAGACAAGAAGCCTTTGCGCATGGAGTATCCGCAAAGTAGGATGCGATATCGCCACTATGGCCGAAATCTAGAGCGACTCATTGAAGAGGCGATCCAAAAAGAGGACAAAGAGGAGCGTGAAGGAGCCATCATATTTTTAGGAAAAATGATGAAAAACTTTGCCTTCGTTTGGAATAAGGATAACACTGGGAATGATATCATACTGAAACAAATAAAGGAGTTGAGCAAAGGGAAACTCACCCTTGATCCTGAATTGGCTGCAACGGAAGGATTATTTGACATCCAACAGCCTAGCCACCAGAACCGTGGCAACCAAGGTGGGGGTGGCCGCAGGGGTGGCCGCCGTTACAACCAAAAACGCCGCAGAAATTAACCCAAACTATGGCCGCATTTGAAGTTACCGGGGGCGGACAGCTCCAAGGTGCTATCATTCCCCAAGGAGCAAAAAACGAAGCACTGCAAATCCTTTGTGCAGTGTTGCTCACACCAGAACCAGTTACTCTTCATAAAGTCCCCAATATCCGGGATGTCAACAAACTGATTGACTTATTGGGAGATTTGGGGGTAGAGGTAGAAAAACTAGAGGCAGAATCCTATAGGTTTACAGCCAAGGAAGTTGACCTTGAGTTTTTAGCTACTTCAGAATTCCGTCAGAAAGCTAGTGCTCTGCGGGGTTCATTAATGATTCTCGGCCCCCTGCTTACTAGATTTGGCAAAGGTAGTATGCCCAAGCCTGGGGGTGATAAAATTGGCCGTAGGCGGTTAGATACGCACTTTTTAGGCTTTCAAAAGCTAGGCGCTAAATTCCACTACGATTCTGATACCCACTTCTATACTATAGACGCCTCCAACCTGACGGGCACCTACATGTTGCTAGACGAGGCCTCTGTAACGGGGACCGCGAACATTGTGATGGCGGCAAGTATGGCGAAGGGGAAGACGACCATTTACAATGCGGCCTGCGAGCCCTATCTACAGCAACTGTGCAAAATGCTGGTACGGATGGGAGCTAAGATAGAAGGTATTGGGTCTAACCTACTCC
>JBCBHI010001204.1:0-1687 GCA_038525885.1 Bacteroidota bacterium | reverse complement strand
CTATTGGGTAAACGGACATCAAACGGAGCAATATTCACCTCACAGGTTTTACCTACCAGCTCGTTACCAATCACGCGGCCCAACTCATGCACTAGCCGTTGATGCTTTCGATTAGGTGCAGGGCTCATGTTGTAAGCCACGCCCTCTATTAGCTCCCAGCGCTCCCCATCATCCCAAGAGAGGTAATCCTGGTACGTATAGCGATCTTTGAAGGAAAGGGCGGCTGGGCTCATACTCAAAGATACGAAGATCGGACCGAAAGGGAATCCACCCGCTCCTACCGATTGCTAGCTTATGAAAAGAGGACTCCGGATTCTCCCAACCTGAGTTCGGGTTAAGCGATACAATTAATCCAATAGTATGCAGTTAGTTGCAATTTCTGCGTAAGCGATAGAGGCTTTGTTTAAGCCCGTAATGGCCACCTGTCAGGGTGCTTGGCGTCAGCCGGCGAGTGCCGACAGCGGTTTGCCGCCCAGCACGACCCAAGCCCAAAGCCCGCAATAGCGGGCGACGGCGTGGGATACGCCCAAATCTTATTCCGAACTCAGGTTCCAAAATTTCCTTCTCTGTAACCGTGGTAAATAGACTATCTTACCCCCGGTCCCATCCATATGTTATGAAGAAGGCTGTAAGTATTTCATTTTGCTTAGCAATGATCACCATGGCAAAGGCCCAAGATGCGTTACCCCAGGTAGTGAGTGGCACCCTCCATCGGTTGGAGGACTTCCCCTCTGAATTCGTGACTGCCCGCAACATAGATGTCTGGCTACCAGAGGGATACTCCAATACCCAGCAGTATTCGGTGCTGTATATGCACGACGGGCAAATGCTGTACGACTCGCAGACGACCTGGAACCAACAGGCCTGGGACGTAGATGATGTGGCTACGGGGCTTTTCCAGGAAAAGGCCGTGGCGGAGTTCATTGTGGTGGGCATCTGGAACGGTGGCGAAACTCGCCATCCGGACTACTTCCCACAAAAACCTTTTGCCGCTCTGTCCGAACCAGAGAAGGATACCGTGACTGCCCAATTACAGCAGGTGTCCATCAGTATGGACGGCAGGTTTGCTCCTCAGTCAGACCAATACCTAAAGTTTCTGGTAGAGGAGGTGAAGCCCCATATCGACCGCACCTATTCGGTGTATACTGACCGAGAGCATACCTTCGTGATGGGTAGCAGTATGGGCGGCCTTATTTCCATGTATGCGCTGTGTGAGTACCCCCAGGTATTTGCAGGTGCTGCTTGTTTGTCTACCCACTGGGTGGGCACCTTTACCTTGGATAATAATCCTGTACCGGAGGCCTTTCTTCAGTATTTGCGCACCCATCTGCCCAACCCAGCCACCCACAAAATCTACTTTGACTGTGGCGATGAAACGCTGGACAGCTTGTATCCTGAAATTCAGAAAAAAGCGGACCAGATTTTGGCTGAAAAAGGGTACAATGATGGCCACTTTATGTCCCGTTTTTTCCATGGAGAAAACCACAGCGAGGTAGCCTGGAACAAACGGTTAGCCATCCCCTTGAAATTCCTTTTTCAACCATGAACCTCTTTCAAGGTGGACATTCCACAGGACGATGAGGTTGTTGAGTGTGGAAGTCAATTAATCATTGAGACCCAGCAGAGCTAGCCTGTCACTCCTTGGCAGGCGAATCCGCTTTATTCTTCGTGAGAATGCCGTCAACGA
>JBCBHI010001203.1:0-1695 GCA_038525885.1 Bacteroidota bacterium | reverse complement strand
CACTGATCCTAAGGGTTTGAATATGGCCCCCCGCCGGATCACGGTTTCCACGGCGGGTATCGCCAAGATGATCAAGAAGCTGGGCGACGATCAGGTGAAATTCAACTTGGCGCTCTCGTTACACGCCGCCAATGATACCAAGCGTAATGAGATTATGCCGATCAACGAAAGTAATACGCTGCAGGCGCTTCGTGAATCCTTACAGCACTTTTACTCGGTTACCAAAAGAGATGTGACCTTCGAGTATATCGTATTCCACAACTTCAACGATTCCATAGAAGACGCCAAGGAACTCCTAAAGTTCAGTCGGTACGTACCCAGCAAGGTGAACTTGATTGAGTACAACCCCATAGAGGAGGCCGATTACGTGAACACAGAGGAGGATAAGTTGGAAGCCTTTAGCCATTACCTGACCAAAAATGGTTTGAGCAATACCCTACGGCGCAGCCGCGGCAAGGACATCGATGCGGCCTGTGGCCAGCTAGCCAATAAGGCGAAACAAAAGGTGGACGAGATTCAACAGCAGAAAGTAGATAAGGCTTAGTAAGCTCCCATGGCCTGATTCCTTGTTTTGTCGCAATTGGCTTATTCCACCGTCCGGGTCATTACCTCTAAAGCTTCTGTACGATTCAGGTCAATCACATCCCGGAAAAATAGGATTCGGTCAGTCCAATAATCATCCTCCCCTAGTGGATCAATGGTGACTCCCCGGCTGGTGGAATGAATAACCAGCCGTTCACCCTCTTCATCGGTAAGGAGAATACCCATATGGCTCACGGTAGCATTCATATGCGTGTTCGGTTCCCCAAAAAAGACCAAGTCGCCATCTTCTGCTTGTACAAAATTCTTCTCCCAGCCCAGTTCCTTCACGTATGCTGTACCATGCAGGAAGTCATACCCCTGGCTGCGGAAGGTGTGCAATACAAAGCCCGAACAATCGAAGCCCGTATTGGGGGCGGTGCCGCCCCATTGATAACGCGTTCCTAGGTGTCGTTTGGCCTCGGCAACTAGCGAGTCCCGGGAGATAATGTATTGGGGTAGAGTTACAGGATTCTGAGGGTCTTTTGCCCAGTCAGGTCGGTTTATAGGGTCTACCGGTTGCAAAGCTGCCTCTGCTATGAACGTGAGCGGCGAAGTAGGCTGCCATCCTAGCAGTGGGGTAGCTATGTACAGGGTATCACCGAAGTGCTCGGCCAGGTATTGGGTATAGTAGCGGGCGTTATGCTTTTTCTCTGCGTAGTAGGCCATGAGTGCTTCCTCGCGCAAATTGTATTGCATCCAGAGGGTAAACTGAAGATTCTCATTTACCGTTTCTTCTCCCCCATAGCGGTAGGCACGTTGCCAGTTGACCAAGGAAGCCTGGAAGTTCCGTTCTCGGGCGCGGGAACTAGCTCGCTCTGCCAGTGCACCGTTGGCTCGGGCCATCCAGGCGTGAATTTGCGGTTCGCGTGGATAGGTAGAAAGAAAGTCAGCCCCACGGCTAAGGACTCGTTCGTAGCGACCCTCCTCATACAACGTCTCGAGACGTTGCACCTTCTGTTTTTGAGCATTAACTCCCGTTGCACAGACCAAAGCCAGCGCAAAAAGTACACACCGTTTATTCATTTCCCTGTTAATTCCTGTCTGCTATCAACGCTCAAGAATCTCAATTGGTGTGTGTGGAGAAGGTTAATAGGTAGATTACGGTCAATAAAC
>JBCBHI010001202.1:0-1738 GCA_038525885.1 Bacteroidota bacterium | reverse complement strand
ATGCCCACAGCCGCAAACAAAGGGCACCGTGACCCGGTCTCCCACCTTATAGTTCTTCACCGCATCCCCCACCTCAGCAATGCTACCCGCCAATTCATGACCAGGCACATGGGGCAGCACGATATCCGAATCATGCCCCATCCAGCCATGCCAGTCACTCCGGCAAAGACCAGTTGCCTCCACCTGGATGACCACCCCATGAGACTTTGGCGTAGGATCTGGAACATTCTGGACTTGGATTTTTCCTTGGAAGGATTCGAATACAGCAGCCTTCATTTCGCACTCTTTTTAGTAGAAATTCAAAGAAAACAACTTCAAAAACACCCACCTAGCTAAGTTCTACAACCGGAAGTATGGCTGAGATCACCTCGCAAGTCGCAGCCTTGGCCTCGCCCATATATGGCTATTCTACTATACTATCCTTCCCTAACAATACCCATTTTCCATACATTTTCGGAAGGAATTTCCCCCAATACTTGATTCTTACCGTACTTCTCCCTTTCTTTGAATTATTAGCTGGTTGAGAATTAGTTTATGGGAAAGAGCGATCGCAAGTGTGATCGCTTTTTTTATGCCCATTGCGTTCCTTCCAATCTTGAAACGAAAAAGCCTGCCCTCCAGAAGGAGAGCAGGCTTTTTGCATAAAAACGAGTTGGAGATTTTACACCGTTTGAATCCAGTTGAACTTATCTTCCATTTCTCCAGTCTTGATTTTATCCAGAGCATCCAAAACTCTGGGAGAGAAAGTACGCTCTGCCACTGGCGCTAGCGTATAGTCAGTACCCTCGTGGCTGATTACGGATATATGAGCAATGGTAGCTGCAGTACCGGCGCCAAATGCCTCTTTCAAAGTACCTGCCTTGGCTGCGGCCACTACTTCCTCTACCCGTACAGGGCGCTCCTCTACCTTCATTCCCCAGTCACGTGCCAGCGTAAGTACGCTATCGCGGGTAACTCCGTCTAGGATGGTATCACTAGCAGGAGCGGTGATCAAAGTATCACCGATCAGGAACATCACATTCATAGTACCTGACTCCTCGATGAACTCGTGTGTTTTTCCATCGGTCCAAACCAACTGGTGGTAACCGTCCTTCTGTGCCAGGCTAGCGGGGTACAAAGAGGCAGCATAGTTACCCGCGGTTTTGGCAAAGCCAGTGCCACCGGCTGCCGCCCGGGTGAAATCTGTTTCTATCTTCACCTTTACCGGCTCACTGTAGTAGGACCCCACGGGAGTGGTAAAGATCATGAACCGATAACTCTGCGATGGACGCACCCCTATGTAAGGGTCCATGGCAAACATGAAAGGACGGATATACAGCGAATCAGGCAACTTAGGCACCCAAGCCTGATCCAAATTCAGCAACTCCCGTAGGCCTTCCATGAAGATCTCTTCGGGTAGCTCCGCCATCATCATCCGGGCCGCCGACTTGTTCATACGCGCAGCATTGCGGTCTGGGCGGAACAAGACAATTTCTCCATCCTTATTTCGGTAGGCTTTCAACCCCTCAAAAATAGATTGGCCATAGTGCAGCGCTGAGTTTGCGGGGCTCAAAGTAATATCACCGTAGGGCACAATCCGTAAATCCGTCCAGGCACCCTCCAAATAATCAGCCACAAACATGTGATCTGAGTACGTTTTGCCAAATCCAATGTCGTTGAAATCCACTTCGCTCAATCGCGAATTGTCCGTTTTATGTAATGCTATCTGCATCGCCGTGTCAATCATATTTGGAAAAGG
>JBCBHI010001201.1:0-1743 GCA_038525885.1 Bacteroidota bacterium | reverse complement strand
GTTGGAACCCTGCCCGGTGGCTTACCGTCAACTCCGGCCCCAACTTTGCCCTGGCCAACGAGGAGCGCGAGTTGGAGATGGGTTTATATTTGGAGACTGAATGTAACTGGCGGCTCACCGAGTGGTTCCATCTGGGCCCCGTGGTAGGTTGGGTGTTTGGAGAACATTCCGAGCTCAATACCGGCATTCAGGTAGGCTTTGAGTTTTAGAAATCATTAAACCCGCCCCTTAGTACCCTATGCGTGCTTTGCTACTCTTTACGTGTATGTTGTTGGCCCTCGGGGGTATCGGCTGTCAGCCATCGCCCACCAGCCTGGGCGAATTTCCGGATGTCAAAGAACATTTCACCCCCAACCAAATCGCTGATCTGGAGAAGATCATCGAGTTTTTCAAAGTGAATGGCTGCCAAGGTGCGTTTACCAAGCAAAGCCTGGAAGACTACACCTATCAGCAGTTCGATAAGTGGGAGTACTCCGAACAGCAACTCCTTTACCAAGAACTCACCTCCGGCGTGAGCGGGTACTTCTGGCTGTTGGGCTGGCAACGTTTAGCGGGAGACTCCCTGGCCTATCAGTTCTATACGCCCGATGGGCCGTACAAAGATTTCATAGCATCCTTGGCAAAGGAAAAGGAGGAGCTAAAGCCCTACGTACAGAACCTCATTGCCTTTGGCGACCTCGACAGCCAAATTCATCAGATGTATTTTCCTGCACTTCTGGATTGGGACTTCTCAGACCCGCGTATCCAACTGGTCATTGCCCTCCATGAGCTGTCCGCCGAAGATCAGAGATCGCGTAAGGAGTCCTTGTCTGAAAATAAGAGCTCTGATTGATAGCAAAGTATGCCCGATTCAGCCGCAGAATGGTACGTACATCTCCAGACCATAGCCCAGGAAAACGAGTGGCGCGAAACCTCAGTCCTTTTGGAGAAGGTTGGAGGACCCTGGAAACCACTGATACTGTATTATATCTCAGAAGGTGTGCATGAATACCGTGAAATCCGCCGTCTCATGATGGAATGCGACAAGATCACCTACGGGCGACAACTAATGGAGCTGGAAGATGCCGAGCTTATTGAGAAAAGCAATGTAGCCTCGGCCCCGCCCAAAGACTACTATCACCTCACCCAGCAGGGCAGAAAGTACCTGCCCCTGTACGAAACCCTTTTTCAATACACCCTGGCTTGCAAAGCCGAGGATGGCTAAAACCTACCCAATCCGGGCCCCAATTACCAATATATCGTCCACCTGGGCGTGTTGCTTACCCATCCAGTCCTGCAAAGTTTGCTGCAGTCGCTCATGCTGCTCCGCCATTGGCAAGGGAGCTATTTCGGTAAGCAACTGCCGGAAGGGAGCGCGCATAAATTTCCGCCCCTCAGGCCCGCCAAACTGGTCAGCAAAACCATCCGAAAACAGATAGACACTCATATCCAGCGGTATTTTCATGCGGTGGCGTTCAAAAGGCAAGTGGGCCGTAAGCGGGTCACCAATACCCCGGGCCGTACCCTTGATCTGCCGCATACCCTCCTCAGGAGTCCATACCTGCAAAGCATGCTTAGCCCCACTAAACTCCAGCTTGCGCTCCTTCGGGTGCACCACCACTACACCTATATCCATACCGTCAAGAAATTACTGAACCTGGGGACCGACGCCTATACGGAACCTCGATTTGCCCGTAAGATCCGGCTGGCTAACCTAATGGGCATGGCGAGCGCGGTGGGGTGCTCTGGAGTTTTGATCCTGCA
>JBCBHI010001200.1:0-1753 GCA_038525885.1 Bacteroidota bacterium | reverse complement strand
ACCTCCTGTGCAATTTTCATCCTGCCAAATTTTTTATTACCATTGTTAAACACAATCCATACAGCAAGACTGTAAACCTGAAAACTACTAAAACATGAAACAAAAAAGCCCTATGCTCTTAGCATGGGGCTTTTTTTATCCACACCTCACTACATCCCCATTAGGGGCATGGCCTATCTTTTAGCAAAGTAGAACCGACCAAGGAAAGGGGTTAATTTAGCCCCATGGATTTAGCACTGTTTTTCGAGCCTTTGCCAAGTACTCTTATTGAGGAAGTAAAGGACAAGGAAGCCTTCATTCACAGCATACATGCCTACTCGGATTCATTCCCAGATTTAGGAGAGATGAAGATTGCCTTTCTAGGCGTGCCAGAAGGCAGGGGCTCGCGAGATAACGAAGGGACGGTAAGTGCCCCCAACGAAATACGTAAGCAACTATATCGCCTGAAAAAAGGGAACGGTCAATACAAGTTGGTGGATTTGGGCAACCTAAAGCCAGGAGTAGACCGGGATGAAACGGTGCTAAAAATACGAGAGGTGTGCGGTCACCTACTGCGGTCTGGTATCCTGCCCGTAATCCTGGGCGGCAGCCAGGATCTTACCTTGGGGCAATACCAAGCCTATGAGGACCTGGAGAAGCTAGTGACCGTGGTCAACGTAGATTCTTCCTTTGACATGGAAAAGGCAGAGGATACACCAGAGAGCAAAAACTTTCTCCAAACCATATTCACCTACGAGCCCAACTTTCTGTTCCATTACTCCCACTTGGGTTATCAGTCCTATCTAGCGCATCCTGATACGCTCACCACCCTGGAGACCTTATTTTTTGAAGCCTTCCGGCTTGGACAGCTGCGGGATCACCCACGGGACATGGAGCCGGTCATTCGGCAAGGCGACCTACTCACCTTCGATATAGGGGCTATACGCTGGGCTGATGCCCCTGGCCATGCCGAAGCCCAACCTTTCGGACTTACTGGCGAGGAGGCCTGCCAAATAGCCTGGTATGCGGGCATCAATGAGAAGCTAAGCAGTGTGGGCTTTTACGAGTACAACCCTCAGTTTGATGATGACCGTAGAAGAACCGCCCGGGTGGTGGCCACTATGGTATGGTACTTTGTAGAGGGTTTCCACCACCGCAGAGACAAACTGAACTTCACCACCAACGATTACCTAAAGTATGTGGTGAGCATGCCTAGCGAGCCCGAGGTACTATTGTTCTATAAGAGTAAGCTGAGTGAGAAATGGTGGATAGAAGTACCGCATCCACAATACCGCGGTCAGCATAACCGCCATATTGTAGTGCCCTGTGCTTATTCTGACTACGAACGGGCCAATCACGGCGAACTGCCCGAACGCTGGGTTCAAACTCAGGCAAAAATCGTGTAATTCCTTAGTCACCAAATTTGACCCTTCCGGCACAGCCACCCTTAGTTTCGTCCAAGAAAATCAGCGATTCATCGAATATCCACAGCCAACGCGGCCGTTCATCGTGTTTATGTTGGTACATTAAGGTAAATCCCGATAAGGGTTACCATTACATGATTCGAGTATTCTTATGGTAGAAGGACTACAGCATATTGTACACGAGCTGACGAAGTGGGGAGACATCCAAATCGACATGTTCCAGCAGAATGATTTTTGGTTGGAACGTGAGTTGGTGCAATTGTACAAGCTATATTTTGATATTTCAGACAATGGTGTGGAGGGCACTCATTTTGATGGCCTTCCTCATATTCATTACGGAGACATCCGGA
>JBCBHI010001199.1:0-1757 GCA_038525885.1 Bacteroidota bacterium | reverse complement strand
AAACCGTGGTTTTAATAGGTGAGCCTAGCCAAGGGCTTTCCAACAGAATGTAATACACCCCTTCGGGTAGGTTATTGCCTGTCCATTCGTTCATATAATTCTCAGCTTCAAAAATCCTGTCCCCATGGCGGTTGAGTACTGTGAAGGTATTGGGCTGATACAAGTGAATGTTGCGGAAAGCGTACGTGTCATTGATCCCGTCGCCGTTGGGTGTAAATATGGTGGGAACAAAGATTGGATTGTCAAACGTGGCCGAGGCGATGTTCGATACACTCTGGCTCAGGGGTGAGCCCCCGCGTGCTTCTATGTAAAACTGGTGTACGAACGAGGACTGCGTATCGGTATAGGTCCATTGGTTAACTGTACCCCTTACCGCAGTTATCTCCTGAAAGTCTTCATCCTGATCCAACTTGCGGAAGATGGCATATTCGGTAGTGGCAGGGTCCCAACCCGTGTACGGATTCCAAGTCAGCTGGGCAGCACCTCCGGCGGTATCCACCTCCAGGTATAAGGTGGGATGCGTGGCAGACACTAAAGGTACGTTGCACGAATTCACCGCCTCCAACCGGTATTCATAGATATTTGCCGCACTGAAATTGGGTTGATCCATGGTAAACCCGTTGGCAGGAAATAGCTCATTGAGCAAAGCCCAATCCCCTTCAACTACTCTTCGGAATAATTGTAGCCGGATGCTATCTGGAAAATACTGCGCCGCAATTTCAAGTTGCACGCGCTCTGAATTAGGGGCCTCGCGGGTCACAGACACCAGATCTGCTTGGGCTTCATCCTCATATACCCATACCCATAGCGTATCCGAAATGCCCGCACAAGCAGTGTCCTGGGTAGTATTGGCCTCGGCTACATACAGGGGCCAGTAGCCGGGTTCGGTCCATCGTACAGTCACTTCCGAAATTCCTTGCCCGCTGCGGAGCTGTCCACCGTCGGTGAGCCACCAAGTATATTGCGATCCTGTGGTATTTTGGGTCCGGTACGTTTGTATACTATCAGTGATACATACCGTATCAGCCCCGCTTGGTGTGTTGGGCTTCAATTCCACATTCACTCTTACTGGGAATAACACCGTATCGCTGATACATCCCTCGGGAGTCCTTTCATAATACCCAACTAAGGCCGTCTCGTTGGCCGCACCCCAGTCTACGCTGATGGCAGTATCGGACCCGGTAGGAGCAAGAACACCCCCCACAGCCCACCAGGTAAAGGAACTACCCAAGGAGTCTTCTGTAGTATACAATACATCCCGTGTGCCAGGGCAAACTACTTCTGTACCCGTAATGGGGGAGGCCAATGGGGCTGGGAGAAAATCAATAACGGCGGTATCAAGCAGGATACAATTGTCGGCGATTACCTGCACAATGTACTCGCCCGCCTCTGGCACCGCCAGGATAGAGTCCTGCCTTCCAGGTACATTCCACAAAAAGGTAGCCGGTTCTCCCACACCAGCATCCAGTCGCAGAGTATCCGTAGGGCATATGATAAGGTCAGGCCCCAAGTCAAGTTCAGGAGCATCCCGCAGAACCACCAAGGTAGAATCCGCATCCGTACATCCCGCAGCATTGCTGGCAATTAGGGTTACCAGCCCTTCCCCAGTTACTTTAAAATTTTGCGCAGTCCCTTCACCATCGTTCCATGAATAATCGAAATACCCTCGCTCGGTAGTCAGCGTCAAGGGTGTGCCTTCGCACCAAAAAGTAGTGTCCGGTAGTTCGTCCAGAAAGTCACCTACCGCAGCAGTTACC
>JBCBHI010001198.1:0-1697 GCA_038525885.1 Bacteroidota bacterium | reverse complement strand
CGATCTCTTGAGGCTAAAAACACATAGGCCCGTGCATCCTGTATTGCCTTTTGGGTTCTTTGCTTCCAATTTTGTCCTGGAAGAACCCGTTCATAGTCAACCCATGTGATAACTCCATTGGCTTTCAAGTACTCATTAAGAAGGGTGGCCGCCTCTGAGTCTTCTCGGGCATAGGAAATAAACACGTGGGAAATATGCTCTTGAATCACCTGCTTTGGAGTTGTTAGAGGGCATTCTTAGGAGCTATTTTACCAAATAATTCCCAATGCCCCTAAGCAAAGAGCCTATCCTCCAGGGGACCCAAGTGCAGCTTTTTACCCTGACTGATTGTACAGAAATCTAGAGAAAACCAAAGACCTTTACCCAAATGGTCGCTGACTATTCAGGCTTCATCCATTTTGGCAATCCAGGCACGCACCACCTCCTCCAGTTGCGATTTCTTAGCCTCTACGTCCTCCATACTATGAAACCGTGCTACCCGGGCTTCCTTTTGGTCGCCTTCTAACAGGCCGGTAGTATCTTCTATCAAGGCTCCTTTGTGAAACATAAGGTTCACAAATTTCTTGGCCCTTGGGTTGAAGGTGGCCATGTTGCCCTTGTACATAAAGTTGGGGGCTTTCCACTTGATGTCCTCCGTCATTTTATCACTCGCCTCCAGGATGATGTGCCGCACCCGGTCCATCTCTGCTTTCAGAGGGTTATCCAGGTCCGCGAGGAATTGGGTTACTTCTTCGTTCTTATTCATAATTACCTTTTTATCCTTCTGCTTTGAATTGGGTGAGCGAAAACCAGTTGCCAGAATCATCCTTGAACATGGCCTCGATTCCGTAAAACTCTTCTTTGGGTTCCTTGGTGAACTCTACTCCTTTGGCTTTCAGCTCCTGGTAGGTAGCAAACACATCCTGGGTGGCGAATACGCCGAACCCAAACGTGCCGGCTTCCACTAGCTTGGCCAGGCTGGCTGCTGTTTCAGGATCAAACATATTGGGGTTGTGAATGGGCATCAGCGTGATTTCCATTTCCGGCTGATCGCGTGGACTTAGCGTTAGCCAAAAGGCACCTTCGCCCAAGGGCACCTTCATTTTAAGCTCCATGCCCAATTTGTTCACATAAAAGTCTTCTGCGCGGGCCTGATCTATCACATACACGCTCGCATGGGTCATCCGTTGGATCATAACTTTGAGGTTTTGTAAGCAGAGTGCATCACTCCTGCTTGAGTAAAAGTCTACTACCGGGGCAGTGAATCAAAGGTGACGGATTCTCCCCAAGAAAACTTATTGAGAATTGCGTTCTTTCCAGCCGTAGGTCTCTGCAAAGCAGTTGGGCACAAACTGGAAGGGCTGTTTCGCCACCTGTGCCTGCTGCTCTAGCTGGGCACGCTGGTAGGCCTTGGGCGATTGCCCATATTGCTTTTTGAACAGCAAAGTGAAAGACGGCACGCTGTCAAACCCCACCGCAAAACAGGCCTCGGTTACCGTGGTATCAGTAGTGGATAGCAGCTGTTTGGCATGTTGTAGGCGTACATCCCGCAGGTACTGCGCCGGGGCTTTGCCAAAGGCTTTCTTGAAAAGCCGCAAGAAGTGATACTTAGAGTAGTAGGCTGTATCCGCAATGCATTCCAAATCGATAGGCGTGGCGAAATGCCGATCGATAAACAGCTTGGCATCTACCAGCCGCTTGTACATGTACATTTTGGG
>JBCBHI010001197.1:0-1763 GCA_038525885.1 Bacteroidota bacterium | reverse complement strand
CCGGCTAAAGCCGCGCCGCGTAGGCCGGAGGCAATTGATGACTTTTCAGCATGCGCTAAGTAGTACGAGTTACTGCTGCCCTTAGTCTTTGGGTTTCATGGCGGGTTCTTCCGGAGATTTCATCATTTCCCGGCAGCTTTTGATATTGGCCAGGGTGCCCTCATCGGGCCCGTAGTTGGCTGCGGAGAACTCGAAGTACCCCAGGGCTTCTCCAAACAGATCCATTTCATACAGCAGCCCACCAATCAGAAAGGCCAAATCGGGTTCCTCGCCCATAGGATAATAATTGTCCCAGGCCCGGGAAATTACTTCCAGAATCTGGGCCTTCATGGCTAGGGAGTAGCCGTTTACGAAGCCCATTAGCGGGCCTAACCCGCGGCGCAGGGCCTTGGGGTCATAGCGACTAAACCGGACGTAAGCCAGTACCTCTTCGGGACTCATTTGGTCGTAGTGGCTTTCCACCGATCGTTTGAGCACAAACTGGTCACCCGGATGGAAATCCTCAATCCACTGCCGAGAGGCCAGGCTTAGCTGAGGGCCCGGGCTCATGGCCCTGCCGCTGTACCAGCCCACGTGCAGGCTGCGGTGCGGGTAGGCCGGGGCCAGGGTTTGGCCACCTTGGATGGCAGCCCACCAGGCGAAGGCCTCAAAGTTGACGGACAAGGAAAAGCTGCCGTGGTGTACCAGGCTGGGGAGTAGGTGGGAAGCCCCTGGTTGAGCTTTGTCTCCACTGAGCAGAGCCACCTGACCCCCAGTCTTTTCCGAAAGCCAGTCCATGCATTGCAGCCCCAGCTGGGGTACCCAAACATCTCCTCGTACCCCCTCTGACAGATACGCTTGCGCCAAGGCAGGGAGGGTAGCCGGGGGTTCTCCTTCAGAGAATTGCAGGTCTGCCTCGGGCAGGCGGTGGAAGTCTACTGGTTCCGGGCCCTCGGGCAACCGAATGCTCACGTGCACCGGCACTGCCTGGTGCTGCTGTATCCGCCATAGCTCAGTAGGTATCGAGTCCCAGAGGTAGTTGGCGATGACCACCAGCGGTAGCGGTTCGGCTTCCCCGAAAAGTGAGATTTTGGCCTGAGTGAGGGGCACCGGATCAGGCTTAGTCACATCGAACAGGCCGGCATCCAACACGCCGGAGGCGATGAAGGGCGCCATGGAGGGGTGCTGCATCACGAAATGCAGGTTTTCTTCCACCACATCCGTAAAAACATACCGCAGCGGAGGCAGCCCCGGGGTGCTAAGCGCCTGGCAATGCTTGAGAAAGTGAAAGGAGAACTGCCCGGACCCCCCGCCCAGCTCCATCACCGTAAGGGGAGCGGTTTGCCCTGCGGCCTGGCGGTCCCGCTGATGAGCCGTTACTAGCTGTGCGTAGGCATGGGCCACAAAGCTGCTACTGGTAATGTAATGAGGGACTACCCCCTGCCGCCAGGCCTCTGGGCCTGCGTGGGTAAAAAAGTCACGCTGCCACTGCCACAATAGAGAATCCTGAAAAGGAGTAGGTTCCTGGACCACCTGCCAGGTCTCGGGAGCCTCCTCCTCGGTATCCATGGGCCGTTTTGTGGGACTGGCCGCTTCACGAGCCAGTTCCTCGTCCAGTAAGTTTTTCAGGTTGTCTACCGTGGAAGAATCCGCCATACGCAAGGTGTTTAGTTCCTTACAAGATAGACCTAAATGCCAGTGAAACAACCTAGGTGTAAGTAACAGGGAATAGCCGCGCTGTTTTTATAAGGGTCTGCGGAATGAATGGCAAGGGGGGATGTTTG
>JBCBHI010001196.1:0-1765 GCA_038525885.1 Bacteroidota bacterium | reverse complement strand
CTAAGCGCTTCCGAAGGCTCAAATACCTCATACCGTACAGATCCGTCGGATTCCGTATAGGTGAGCAAGCCACCGGTTATTTCCAAGAAGAATTCAGCATCTCCTTTTGAGATCAAATTCTCAACCAAGAAGTAACTCTTCTGAGGAAATTCCTCACTCGCTTTCAGATGCAGAATGTCAATTAACCCCGCCGTCAATGGAGCTTCCTCGCGAAACATAAGATCGGCAAAGGCCGCTAGTTCCTCCGTATCCTTAATCATTTTTACCGCCGAACTACATCCGTCATCCGCGGGCTTGGCAATCAAGGGAAAACCAAAGGTTGTCTCTATCCTATGCAGCTCACCCTGTCGGTCAGCCTTCCAGGCTTCTTCATGAACCAGAGTGTGCCCTGCTACCTTTACCCCTTCTTTTGCCAACCGTTCTGTGGTCTCGTACTTATTGATAGTAATCTGCGAGCTCTCTACTCCCGATCCGTTATAGGGGATGCCCAACCGTTCTAGCGACTGCTGAATCTCGCCATCCTCACCAGGCCTACCGTGTAAGGCAATAAAAACTGTTGCTACCTGTTGAGCCAACTCATCAATAGTCAGCGATATGGCTTTGAACTGAGGGCTGCCTGCATACTTATGGGTAATGTCTCGGGCTTCCTCTCTAATCTTCTCCAATACCGGATGAACCAATTCACCTGAATCAGATATCTTTTCTTTGATATCATCTGCATTGTCCTTCAACAGCACCTGAATCGGCAAACTCGTCAATTGAAAATCACCGGATTGCCCAGAGAGGAAAATAGGTAGTGGTCTGTATTTAGCACTCGAAGACAACTTCTCGTAAATATTCCGTCCGCTTTCCACCGAGATGTGGCGCTCTGAGGACCACCCTCCCATAATTACCCCCACCGGCACTTTATCATCCGCTTGCTGCTGTTGGTCCTCAATGGAGCCATCCAGTTGCTGAAGCATATGACGCAATCGGTGATTATCTTTTCCAGTCCGAATTCTGGCTGCAAGAGAAGAACGGACAATGAAGGTGAGAAATTGAGTGGGATTAAGGCCTATTTCGGCCGCTTGATGGAAGAAAAAGGAAGAAGGCAACATCCCAGAGGTCGTATTGGGATCATTCAGAAACACCTCTCCGGCTTCATTCACAAAGCCATCTATCCGGGCATACACTTGCCCTTGAATAGCCCCATACAACCGCACACACTCTTTCCGGATAGTCTCAAGAACCGCTTCCGGCACATCAATAGGGGTGATTTTGCGGCTCATCCCAGGTAAATACTTGCTGCGATAGTCAAATACCTGATTGCCTTTGATAATTTGGGTGGGAGGCAGTGCCAAGGGGGTACCGTCTTCTTGTTCCACCACAATGCATGAAAACTCGTGCCCCTCTAGAAAGCTCTCAAAAAGTACTAATTCTTCAGCATGGTGAGAGGTAAGACTAACCGATGTTTCCCCAGCCGCGGCCTGGGCATCTAACCAAGTCCACAGTTCTTCCGGGTGATAAATAGTACGGTCGTCCACCTTCACGGGCAGTCCAATGCCGTCGCGGATATCCACCAGCTGCGCGAGGAACTCTCGTTTTTGGGCTTCTGAATAGCCCCCCCATTCCGTGAGGTCGATGGCCTTAATAAATAAGCTTCGCTCTACGGCCAGCACAAACTCCTCAACGTCAGGTTCTTTCAGAATAGAGACCCCAATTGAGGAACCTTGTTGTGGAGCCTTAACCACCAAAGGGAAACTCAGCTCTTCTCCTAGTTCCTGCA
>JBCBHI010001195.1:0-1768 GCA_038525885.1 Bacteroidota bacterium | reverse complement strand
TTCTTTGTCTGAATACATCACTCCTACTACCCTACAAGTAGAATTTATGCTTGGGTTCAAGGGCCAGTTCTTTAAGAATTTTGATTTGCTCAATGCCTCCACCCTAGGGTTTATGTATCAAGTGAATGCAAAATTTGGGGAAGGCTCCACCGAGGTATACCCCCTTCATTTCACCTGGAGGTTCCTTTTCTGATCTTTGATTTGCCTTGGCAACGCAGGGGTCAGACGGGTTTCTTCATAACGCAGATACCCGTCTGACCCCTTTTCTGCTCTCGAGCTCTTTTGGCTGCCGCTCAACCGTACATTAATATCGGCAAACTAAAGGGGCCTTGAGCCCTAAACAAGGTCCTAGCCACCACAACAACGGCCCGTTAATTCGAACCACCATACAAGTAGCGGGCGGCGGCTTTGCTCATTTCTACATAATCGTGACCGACGTCGGGAATCACCTCCAATTTCCAATGGAAATCAAGGGAGTTGGCCTCGGCTACCTGCTTAGCTTCCTGAAAAAAATAGGTACCTCTAGCCAGCCGATGTAAACCCTGGCGGTCCACCTCAGGGGATCTTCTTAGGTGCCCTCGGGTTTCCGAGGCATTGTCCTCCTCTCCGAGAAAGACCACTAACTTATTGCTGAAATTGAGCGGTGAAGGGGCTGTTTCAAGGCCTTCCATCCCGTAGGGAAAGGGTTCGCTTTGGGTAGGCAGGGTATACCAACCCGAGTTGGAAGCGAGGATGCGGTGGGCCTGATTTTCTGGCTTGAATAGGGCCATCCGGTGTAGAATTTGTCCCCCGGCACTGTGGCCAAACATATCATAAGCGGTGGCCTTAAAACCCATTTCGGCTCTCACCCGATTAAAGATTTTGTCAAAATCTTCAAAAAGCCATTCACTGATATTTAGGTTGATAGAAAAGGTCTCGTTTGGGATGTCTACGTCATAGATCATCCCCGCCAGATTGTAGCTCCAAAATTCGGGATAGTGCTCTTCCGAATACTCCGGAACCAGCAATAGCACCCCGTATTCCTCAGCCGCATGTACCCAGGCCTCACGATAATCTATGGCATTTCTTCCGGCACCCGGAAGAATAAAAATCACTTGGGAGTCCTTGGTGAAGCTAGTCGGCTGATAATACCGGATCAGGATGGTCTTCCCCTTTCCCGCGCTGCCTTCCACTAAGAATGACCCTTTCCCCTCTTGAATTTCGATCTCATTCAGCACCAGATCCACTTTCGCCTCTAATTCGCTTTTCAATACGAGATTCATGTGGCAATGGGGACAACGTCCCGGTTGGGAAAATGTCAACGTGTCGCACGCCAGATCACACGGCGGACAAACAAAAACCTCATCGTGCTGCTGACTGAAGCCATCGGTGCATAGGCTGGTAAAAAGAACCACCACTAACCATCTTATCATAATCCTACTTTCTAGTTCGAAACAAAACTAGAGGGCCCACCAGCCTGGTAAAAGGACAACCTAGCACAGAATCAGGACAAATCGGACGGTAATCCTCTTTGGTATTTTTTCAGGATTGCACGGAGCTGGTTGGGGCTCTTCAGGCCACACATTTGGCTTACCGCCTCCACTTTATGTCCTTCGGAGAGTAATTGTACCGCGCGCTCCACCCGGAGTTGCTCCGTGTACTGGCCAATGGTGACCCCGGTAGTTTTCTTAAAAAGTCGGGTGAGGTTACGCGGGCTCATGTTGACTACCTCCCCTAGCGTTTCGATGGAGATTGATTCCGCTACATGCTGGGAAAGGTAGTCTTGGGC
>JBCBHI010001194.1:0-1773 GCA_038525885.1 Bacteroidota bacterium | reverse complement strand
AGGCGGTGGAGATACGGCTGCCGAGGTAGCACCTTCCCTGGCTGGCCTTGCCTATATGGTGTATCTGCTGGTTCGGCGAGATGAGATGCGTTCTTCTAAAATCATGCAACAGCGGGTACTCAAGAAGGAGAATATCGAGGTGCTGTGGAATACCGAGACGGTAGAGGTGATGGGTGATGATAGTGGAGTAAACCAAGTTAAGGTGCGCAACACTCAGTCAGGTGAAGAAAGCCTGCTAGCGGCTACCGGCTTCTTTGTGGCCATCGGACACAAGCCTAACACGGATATCTTCAGTGACCAGATTGATATGGACGATACTGGGTACATCAAAACCGTACCGGGTACCAGCCATACCAACGTAGAAGGAGTATTTGCAGCAGGTGATGCACAGGACAGTGTGTATCGCCAAGCAGTAACCGCTGCTGGTACTGGCTGTATGGCAGCCCTGGATGCGGAGAGATTCCTGGCGGCTAAGGAAGTAGAAATGGAAGGCGCAGAAGCCTAAGCTTCTTTAAATACTTGAAACTGACCCTGGTTACTAACGTAGCCAGGGTTTTCTTTTTTCATCAAGTCCATGAGACAAATACACACATTCACGGCTTATGCTTCAGAGATGCAGCTTTCGAGGTCTGGTATACATTAATTTTTATATAAAAAGATTTGTGGAGAAGTGGGGGGCATGTTTTGTAACTGATTCAATATGAGTTGATTGTATTTTGAATTGAAACAATGTAATGCAGTAAAATAGCAAAAAGCCTGTTTTTCAAGACTGATTGTGTGTATAGATTTAGAGTAAACCAAAACTCACAAAAACGATGAAAAGACTATTTGCTTTGTTACCACTGCTTGGTTTGATGGCCTTTAGCCCGGTAGAATCTATGGAATCAGTGGAAGTAGAATTATTGGCTGCTTCTTGTACTGCTCCTGCCACTCCTTTTGCTATTCTGGGCACCACTGCAGCTCCTTACAGAGCTTGTGCGGTTTACTTTGGTGGTTACCCTTCCGGCATCGATGGTTACTCCTAGACCATCACAGGTGGGTCCATTACTAGTGGACAGGGAACGAATTGTATTGACTATGTACGTACAGGCACCAGTGTTACCCTTTGTGTGAGGGCATATACCAATGGTCCTTTCGGGTCTAGGTGCTATTCAGGTACTAAGTGCTCTACCTTTACATTTGTTGATGATGACCCTTGTCCATTCTGCTAATTAGGATTCCCTATGCTATTGTATAGAACCCCACTCCCCAGAGTTGGGGTTCTTTTTTGCAAGACATTATCATGGAGCTTTGGAATCAGTCTATGAATCCAACGGCCGGACCCGATCCTGTCTGATTCTTAAGAAAGCCTGCTTCCTAATGCCGTGCTCTGGTATTCTTTTAAACCCTACGAAAAATTAGTGTCCTAATTAACCTAACCACATTCCTTGGCGAATTGCTTCAAACCATGGCTCTGTATTTTGCCCCTTTTAGATCCTGGGAACAGGTATATCCAATTGACGACCTTTTCAGAAGTCCTTATTTTATGCCTTCTAGCAATGCCGATTTATCTGTTTCGGAAAGGGCCATGGTCATCGGCTTTTCTTTGTTCCCAGATAAGTAGATGCCGGTTTTTCCCTCATGCTGGGGATCAAAAGCTGCTTGATAAAGCAAATTTCCGCCTTTGGTAGGAGGGGGGAAGAAAAGGTTTCTTAATGGCAATAGCCACTTGGGCATTCCGGTACCACTGGTCATAGGGGTTTTGTTGGGCCCAGGATCCAAATTAATCAGCCG
>JBCBHI010001193.1:0-1780 GCA_038525885.1 Bacteroidota bacterium | reverse complement strand
ATTGGTTACGTTGCCTACCTGTTTTTAACCACCCGTAATCATAGCCCCCAAGATACCGCGGTGATAGCGCAGGGCTCCTTCCAGGCGGAAGTGGTATACTGCCAACCCTACAAGAAAGACCGAGTGATTTTTGGGGCCGGAGACGATGCCTTAGTCTCTTTTGGGCAGAATTGGAGAACGGGTGCGAATGAGGCCACCATGTTGAAGCTGAACGAGAAGGTTAGCTTCGGAGGTAAAGAGCTGGCACCCGGCCGGTATAGCCTGTACACCGTACCAAATGCTGAGGAGTGGGTAGTGGTGATCAATAGCCGGGTAGACTATTGGGGTGCAGGTATGTCAGACCCTTTTCAGGAGGAGTTTGATGTGATCCGTGTTAAAGCTCCCGTGATGACCCTAGACTCTGTGGCCGAGCAATTCCATATCCGTTGGGCTGCACCCACAGATACCACCTTGGCGCTTCGCCTTATGTGGGACAGAACATGGGTAGAGGTACCGGTTTCTCCGCTTTAAATCATAACCGGATACCGAGTAGCAGCATATCGTCCGTTTGGGCATGATATCCTTGCCATTCCCGTAGTTCCTGATCAATGTTTTTCCGTTGCTCTTGTAGGGGAAGGGTACAGTTTTTCTGCAGTAGGCTGCGAAAATTCTGGTTCAGGAACTTCCGGTTTTTAGGTCCACCAAACTGATCAGTCATGCCATCTGTGTATAGATACAGCATATCTCCTGACTGGTAGGGAAGGGTTTCCTGGAAGAAATCTTTCTTGTTGAACTGGAAACTGCCAATGGGGTATTTGCCCCCTTTGGCCATGTTTACTTCCTGAGAGTTAACCACTACCGCGGGTCGCTTAGCACCAGAAAAGGTAACCGTATGGTCCTGCTTAGAAATGCGACAGACGGCCACGTCCATTCCGTCATTGATGGCCTGTATGCCATCAGTGTCTTCTGTTCTGAGGGTATTCAATAGCTGGTGGTCTAGTTGCTGTAGAATACGGTAGGGTTCCGTTTCCTTTTTGTTGGCTACAATGTTGTTGAGGAGGTTGTTGCCGATGATGGTCATAAAGGCACTAGGCACTCCATGGCCGGTACAATCTATAGCAGCCAGGAATTTGTACTGCTCCGTTTCGTACATCCAATAAAAGTCTCCACAGACTACATCCTTTGGCCTTAAGTAAATGAGCAAATTGCCAGGGTCCATTTGGCTTTCCTGACCTTCTGTAGTGAGCGTAGCCCGCTGAATCCGTCTGGCATACGTTAGGCTGCTTTTCATCCGCTCGTTGGTTTTGCTGAGCTGCTGAGCTTGTGACTGCAGCAGCTCCTTCTGGGCCATCATTTCCTCGGTTTGGCTTAGTATTTCCTCATTCTTGCCCATCAGTACTTCATTGCTAGCCTGTAGGCGTTCTTTGGCCCGTTGTGCTTTGTCCAAAAAGCGTCCGGCTATCCCAAAGGCGAGTCCTAAAAACAAAGGGGCTGAGTCAATGATGAAGTGCAGGGGATTCTGGAGATGAATCTCAATCAGATTGGGTAAGGTAAAAGCAACGGGATGAAAAACACCCATATCAAGGCCCAAAGACATGATAGGGAAAGCAAACCCGAAGGCGATACCAAACAAAGTATAGCGCTTGGTGAATTTGCCCATCTTCCAACTCTTGTGGGAACGCTTCAATTCGTCCCGGTCTTTCCTACTGGGCAAGGCAGATTCCAACGTGCCCTGTGATTTCTGATTCAAAAAATGAGTAAATACTAAGCCAAACCGAGGAAATGATGGCCCAGAAGGAGC
>JBCBHI010001192.1:0-1787 GCA_038525885.1 Bacteroidota bacterium | reverse complement strand
GTCTAAGGCATTCGAAATTCATTTAAATCTTAAAATCGTGATGAAGCAACAACTACTAGCAGGAGGCATTACCCTGCTTCTTTCCTTTTGTTCATTTTTCTCCTTTGGCCAGGACTGGTCTACGGAGGGAGATAATCTCTACAATACCAATGCTGGCAGTGTGGTGGTAGGCACCCAAGACCAGCAGGTAGTCAGCCAGAATCTGTCCAGTGCCACCCAAGTGGGAAATGTCAAGGTCATCGCTCAGCCCTTTACCCTTTCTCAAAGCCAGACCATCAATCAGGTGGAGTTTTACATGGCTGGAGTAGTCGTTCCCGGGCCCTCCCTCACCGTTTCCATTGGTACTACCCCCACTTGTGCGAATCCCCTTTGGCAGTCTTCCCTGTTTAGTAGCTCAGCCAAGGTTTCCCTTACCTGGGCGGGTACCCAACTCGCAGCCGGTACTTACTACCTACGGGTGGTCTCCTCCCAGTCCCTCACCATGGTTATTGCCGATGCTCAGTCAAAGAATTCGGCCCATATGCCCGACGACTGTGACAATACCAAGGGGGTTACGTATCCCGGTGAGCTAAAGCACTCCATCTGGGCCGTGGGCGACATTGGTCCCCGTACCAATCCCCTGGGTACCCTGCACGTGCAAGGTGACATCTACTCTTCGGCAGGCATCAAATTCCCCGACGGTACGCAGCAACAAACCGCCGCTTCGCAGCTCTGGAACCTAAGTGGCAATTCGGCCAGCTACCCTTACAAGGTGGGTGTAGGCATCAGCACTCCCAACACCAACTTATCCGTGGAGGGCAAAATCCGCGCCTCCTATGATGAGGACGAAACCGAATTTACCGAGATCGGTCATGGTGGAGCACATGGCTACATCAATACCCACGGAGACGGCGCGCTAGCCTTTCGGCACCATGGAGTCACCCAAATGCAACTGACCGACCAAGCCAAGCTGCAGGTATTTGGCACCGTGCAAAGCACCGAAGGGGGCTTCCAATTCCCGGATGGTACTATACAGACGACGGCAGCGACTAACCAAGCTGTAGAGACAGGCTGGGAAGTATCTGGCAATGATGTATACAACCCAGACGGGCGGGTAAGTATCGGAACAAGTGTTTTTGGAAATATGGCACTCAAAGTAAATGGTGGGCTAATTTCTTCAGTTGGAAATGTAGGTGTCTTATCATACGACAATCAATCAGGAGTAATCGCTGCGGGTGAAAACTTTGCCTTCTATACGGCCAATGCCGCCCCCAATTATTTCCGAGGTAATGTAGGCATTGGCACCTCAAACCCCGTCTCTAAGCTTGAAGTCAATGGAACGATACATTCTACAGAAGGCGGAATCAAGTTTCCTGATGGTACCGTCCAAACTACAGCGGTAAATAATGGAACTGCTTGGAATCAGTCTGGATCGGTGATGTATTGGCAAATGGATCAGCAGCCTGGGGCTATTTCTTTTGATGCCTTCAATGGAAGTCTAAAACTGAGAGGATCAAACAGTGCGGCTGGCCCTGAATTGGCTTTCTTTTCAGGCGAGGAAATGGGTGCAAGATTGATTTTAACGGGTGACGCTCCTAATGCTTACACTCTAGCTTTAAAAAGCTTTAATGATGAAAGAGTTGCATTAAATATAGCCGGGACAGTTGAAGTAGTACCATATTCCTTCGAACAAATACCTGATTATGTATTCTCATCAGGTTACGAACTTCTTTCCATAAATGACCTCTCCAAATACATTGAGGAAAACCATCATTTGCCAAATGTACCTAGTGCAGAAGAAGTAATGG
>JBCBHI010001191.1:0-1789 GCA_038525885.1 Bacteroidota bacterium | reverse complement strand
GGCAGCAGTTTTTGAACCATTTCGTGTAGTGAAGAAAACCCCTCGGGATGTAAACCCGGGGAGCAAGGCTACTCGGAGGAGATGCTACTCCACCTACTCAATTGGGTACACCCGGCCTCACAAATAGTATTGCAAAGCGGCTCCCCGGGTTTACATCCCGAGGGGTTTTCTTCACTACACGAAATGGTTCAAAAACTGCTGCCAGAATTAAACATACTTCCCTATTTAGCCTATTTACCGACGTTTCCGTCAGGAATGATCAGCTTCTTCTTGCTTCATCCTACTGGGCCCTCCAATTTGCCTTCTCAACCTGTGCATGAGTTGGATGCACCTCTTTATTATTACAATCGGGAAGTCCATCAGGCTGCATTTGCGCTTCCTACTTTTTTGCAACAACGCTTATGACGAAGGCAGAACAGATTGCGCAGTTTGACCCCAATGGAGTTGGCCATCAGGGCAGTTTGTTTGGGCTACCTTATACGCCAGAAACTGCTGAGGTGGTCATTATCCCTGTACCCTGGGAAGTGACGGTTTCTTACGGTTCTGGTACCGTGAACGGCCCCAAAGCCGTATTGGCAGCCAGCCCTCAGATTGACTACTACCTACAGGATATCCCAGAGGCATGGAAGCTGGGCATTGCGATGGAGGCGATCCCGATGGCTCTGGCCCATCAAAATGATTCGCTGAGAAAGCAGACGCAGGAATACATTGCCTGGCTGGAAGCTGGCAATTCTCCTGAAGAGGCCAGCGAGAGGTATAAGAATCTCCTGGGTGAGGTAAACAACTCCTCGAAGGCACTCTGTGATGCACTGGCTAAGAAGGCGGAACAATACCTGGATCAAGGTAAGCTGGTAGGCTTTCTTGGGGGTGACCACAGTACGCCCTTGGGTCTCCTAACGGCCCTGGCGGGTAAATATGAAGACTTTGGTATTCTGCAGATAGATGCGCACGCTGACTTGCGGGTGGCCTATGAGGGCTTCACTTACAGCCATGCCAGTATCATGACCAATGCCCTGAAACTTCCATCGGTAAGTAAATTGGTGCAAGTAGGGCTGCGGGACTATGCAGCATGCGAGCAGCAAGTGGTAGCCAGTTCCCAAGGCCGGGTGGTAGGCTTTTATGATCAGACGCTGCAAGAGAACCGGTTTGATGGCATGCCTTGGAGCAAACAATGCGAAAGCATAATAGAGCGGCTCCCGGAACGCGTATACGTTAGTTTTGACATTGACGGGCTTGACCCTACCCTCTGTCCTAATACGGGCACACCGGTGCCCGGAGGGCTTTCTATGGAGCAAGCTATGTACCTGATAAAAAGGGTGGTAAAAAGTGGCCGGAGGATCATAGGGTTCGATGTAAGTGAGGTTGCCCCTGGGGATGATGAATGGGATGGCAATGTAGGTGCCCGGGTACTGTATCGTTTGGCCTGCTGGGCGGGTGTAAGTATGGGCAAATTATCTACTTGATGCACTTACAATATTTCAACCCTAAGCTGGGAGCTATCCTGTCGCTCACGGATGATCTGTCAAAGGATTTCGAAGCCTTACGGATAAAGGAGAAGCTGCTGCACATACTCTGGAACCGCACGCCAGAACCGGTTTCCATTGCCATTGATGGGGTTCCGGTAACGGTGCAACCGGAGCAAATCATTACCACCACGTATCTGCAACAGGTGCAATATCAAGATGCCCGGCAGATTACTGCCTGGAGCTTTAACCGGGAGTTCTATTGCACCTCCGACCACGACCATGAGGTGTCCTGCAATGGAATTATCTTTTTGGGTACGCAAGAC
>JBCBHI010001190.1:0-1794 GCA_038525885.1 Bacteroidota bacterium | reverse complement strand
ATTTTATCGAAGGAGGCCAGTTCCAACACCCCGAATATTTGGTCATTCGATTTCAGGGGCAGAATGATGATACTGGAAGGAGAACCTTCTCCCATCCCAGACTGAATCAAAGCATATTCCTCAGGTATATCTGTCAGATAAATTACCTCTCCTTCCAAGGCAGCTTGGCCAATGAGGCCTTCACCCAATTCTAGCTTACGTTCCAAGAACTTACGTCGTCCGTAGGCGTAGGAAGCAAGTAGGTTCAATGACTGGTCGCCATTGAAATCTTCCTCTATCGCGAATAGCCCTCCTTGGTTTACGTTGAGGTACTTCACCAGATTACTTACAATGGCGTAGGCTAGGTCTTCCTCTGAGTTGAAAGTGTTCCGGAGAATATCACCGAATTTCGCCATTCCCTCATTAGCCCAGTTTCGCTTGCTATCCTCCTCGGCTACATTGCTCAGGTTATCCCGCATTTCTAGCAGGGCATAGCCTAATTTATCCTTGTCGCTAGCTGCGTGAAATTCGCTTTCGAACTCCCCTTTACCTATTTGATTGGCAAAGCTGGTAGCCGAAACGAGGCGTTCCAGTAACTGATTGAGGGTTTTACTCAGGTTGACCACCTCTCCATAACCATAGTCAGGCAGTTGGCAATCCAGATCCCCTTCAGAAATCTTTTGGGTGATGGTTTGTACCTCATGCAGAGGATTGAATAGTCTGAGCAGCAGAATGTAGAAAGCAGCGACTAGCCCGGCTACGGACAAGATAGAAAAGAGAACGGTAGCTGCCTGGAATCCGAAGCGACGCAACCAGTAGTGGTTGTTTAGTTCTTCCCGAAGTGTTTCCAAATTAGTAGCCAGAGTTCCGGTTTGTTTAGACACCTCCGTTACCTTAGAAAGCACCGCTGGGTTCGGTACATTGGCGGTTTGGCTTACAGGCCTATACAAGGTCACAATGGTACCAGAGTCTGTTATCTCCTCGTAGGGTTCATAACCATTGAAGACGAATACATTTTGCGAAGGTGTATTTTGGAGTACTTCCAGAGACGCCTTATACGTAGCCCATAAATCACGGAAAGCATCGTAGCTATCTACAGCACGTTCCGGTAGGCTATATATTCTTAGAGACCTATCGTTCTGGATGATGGTGCCCCCATCTTCGAGGAACTCCATGTTCTCCTCCAGCTGCTCAATGTAGGCTTGCAACCCTGCCTTGAACTGGTCAGCCCCGTTGGCAATATTGGATGCATAAAAGCCCATCAGGTTAATATTGGCAATGGACTCTTGGACTAGCTGCGCGGTGGCCTCTCGTACCCTCGTAATTCTATTAGCCCGATAGATGAAGAAAAAGTTGATGGCGATCAACAGTCCAACACCAAAGAAGAGAAGTCCGACCTGGGATCGAGTATTCCAGTATTTAAGTCTTTTCATGCCGAGGTAAATCCAGCAAGGTTTAAAGTGATAGCTTTCAAGTTAAAAAAATGTTAAACACAGGCCTCAAGGATACACCTTATTTCCAGTATTAACCCGAGTTTGTATCATCTATACGCACCCTAGTTGGGTAAAAATACAATTTCCAAAGTCTTTCGAAAATGAACTGCTTCCGTAGCGGAGGATTATTTTTTTAGGAACCCTCTTTCCAGGAAATGTTATTTTATTGCTAAGTTAGGGTTATACGATTGAAACCTTTTTTCGTAATTTCGTTTGATTCTAGAGGAGATACTAAGTACAATTAGATAGGGCTTAAAACTATACAGATTAAATTTTTTCTTGATAAAGCACAATATTTTACCCATTTGAAGCCATTGAGTGA
>JBCBHI010001189.1:0-1795 GCA_038525885.1 Bacteroidota bacterium | reverse complement strand
TGCCCTGGCAAGAATGATAGAACCTGGGCAAGAGGTAGTTTCGCACAACATGGAAACCGTAGAGAGGCTCTATCGCCGTGTGCGGCCGCAAGCGAAGTACAACCGGAGTTTGGAACAAATACAACGTACCAAGGACGCAGGAATGCGCACCAAATCTGGTATCATGCTAGGCTTGGGAGAGGCGAAGGAAGAAGTATATAAAGCCATGGATGATTTGGCTGCGCATGGATTGGACATTCTCACACTGGGTCAATATTTACAACCTACCAAGATGCACATAGAGGTGGCTGAGTTCATCCACCCAGATTTGTTTGACCACTACCAGGAAGAAGGAATAAAGCGGGGTTTGAAGTACGTGGAATCAGGGCCCCTGGTACGAAGCAGCTATCATGCGGAACGCCATGTGAACGTGCCTATCTAAAGAGAAATCGATCTGATATTAAACCAAAAGCGTGCTGTTCTGTCTAAGGAGCAGCACGCTTTTTCTTTGCCTGCAAAGTGGGATTTTGCCCGCTGATGGATATACCACGCCACTCGATAATACCAACAGAAACCATTTACCGAAGTCGGCGTTTTTTGATTAGCAACCTCTCATCTATGAACAAGACGCTACGGCGCGTAATCACCACGGTTATCGTATTGGTGATCGCATTTTTGGCCTTCAGAAATAAGTTTGATTTCTTGTCCGGGTCAGACAATTCTACCTCTCCCTCGCCTACCCCACAGTCTTCCGCCACGCGGGTAAAAGCCATGGTGGTGGCCTCGCAGCGGCTA
Organism: Bacteroidota bacterium; assembly: GCA_038525885.1. GTDB lineage: Bacteria > Bacteroidota > Bacteroidia > Cytophagales > Cyclobacteriaceae > DMST01. The sequence continues at coordinate 1,021 of JBCBHI010001189.1, read as the reverse complement.
GAAAACACCCTAAATGTAACGGGCTCCATCCTGGCCAATGAATCGTTGAACCTACAACCGGAAGCATCCGGTAGAATAGCGGACTTGTCTCTGCCGGAAGGCAAGGCAGTGAGAAAAGGGACGCTCTTGGTGCAGCTGAACGCGGAGGAGCTACTGGCCCAACAGGAAAAGCTGACGTATACGAAGAAGCTACTTGAGGCAAGCGAATATCGCCAAAGGCAACTATTAGAAAAAGAGGCCATAAGCCAGGAAGAATATGATCAGGCGCTAACTCAATTGAACACGGCGGAGGCTGACCTTAAACTAGTAGAAGCTCAGCTAGAAAAGACCCGAATCCTTGCTCCTTTCGACGGAATCATTGGCTTGCGGTCTGTAAGCGAGGGTAGCTACGTAACTCCTGCCACTACAATTGCCCAATTTTTTGATATAGATCCGGTAAAGCTGGAGTTTTCTATTCCTGGAAAATATAGCCAGCAAGTGGCGCTTGGAGATCGGGTTTATTTCTCTACGGAAACATCTGATAGTTTATATGCGGGCATGGTGTATGCGCTGGAGCCACAGATAGACCCGGAAACCCGTACCCTGACGCTACGCGCTAAAAGTCCTAACCCCAATGGAGAACTTCTGCCGGGGGCCTTTGTGAAGATAGAACTTGTGCTTGAAACAAGGGAAGCTGCCCTGCTGGTACCCACTGAGTCGGTGGTGCCTGAGCTAGGCGGGCATAAGGTATGGCTGAAACGCAACGGCGTGGCCACTTCTACAGCAGTGAAGATTGGTACCCGCCTGGAAAGAGAAATCGAAATTGTAGAAGGTTTGACCCCTGGTGATACGGTGATCACTTCGGGCATCTTGCAATTGACCCCTGGCGGTCCGGTGACCATTATTCCTTGATAACTCTATGGCATCCTTATCCAATATTAGTGTAAACCGACCGGTGCTTGCCATAGTGATGAGCATCATCATTATTCTGTTTGGCATCATTGGATTCACCTTTCTGGGGGTGAGGGAATACCCTAGCGTA
>JBCBHI010001188.1:0-1795 GCA_038525885.1 Bacteroidota bacterium | reverse complement strand
AAACCTTAAGCTTGATTGTATGAAACTGCGGGCTGACAGTATCCATAAATACTACGGGAAATTGCCCGTACTTACGGGGGCATACTTGAGTTGTGAGCCCGGCGAGGTAGTAGGCTTAGTAGGCAGAAATGCCTGCGGCAAGTCTACCCTATTGCGGGTTATTATGCGGTTGGTGCCCGCAGAGAGTGCTTTTGTAGAAATAGGTGATACGTACATCAAGGGAGCTTGGCAACTACCCGGCCGGATGGCGTATTTGTCTCAAGACTCCTGGCTACCAGATCATCTCCGCATCCGTAAGGTAATCCGGTTGTATTGCCCCAAAGCGCTACGCAAGTCCGTTATGGAACACCCTTGGATTCAACCGTTTCTTGACCGAAAATGCCATCAGGTATCCGCTGGTCAGCTACGGCTTATAGAGTGCCTGGTGGTGCTCAACAGCAAGGCCCCGTTCCTGTTGCTGGATGAGCCTTTCAACGGTATCGCCCCGGTGCAAAAGGAGGAGATCGTGAAGCTCATCCGGCATCATGCTCTGGAACTAGGGAAAGGGATTGTGATTACGGATCATGACTACCGAAAGGTATGGCAGGCTTCTACCCGGCTAGTGGTGGTGAAAGACCGAAACACCTACACCCTGAAACAGAAGGAAGACCTACAAGATTTCGGCTATTTGCCGGGTAGTGCCTGGCAATGAAGAGGCAAAAACAAGGTCGCCGATTTCAGGAAAAGGATTCGGAGTGACCAAAGCGGGCTTCTCGTTTGCCTGTAGGTTATTGGGCTTGCTTGCTCTCCCGTTGCCGTCTTTTCTGCTTATAGTATGCCTTGTCAGCAATGTAGATGGTTTTCTGGATCTCACAGAAAACCACCTCGCCAGCCCGGTTGGTCAGCTGGGTAGTACGTTCTATTTCTACCTCTTGCTGCAGGGCCACTTTATCTTTAATCTCGGCAACTTCGTCCTCTGTGATCTCGAAACGAGCATACAGATGTTCCTTGGCAGGTCTGCGGAACCGCACTTGGGCGGATTTGTCCCATACCACGTATTCATCTCCCAGAATACCAATGAGCTGGATCATGGGAATGGGGTCTACTGCGGAGAACATACTCCCTCCAAAAATGGAGTTGGCGTAGTTGCGGTTTTTCCAGCTGATGGGCAGCTTAATTTTGATGTGCGAAAGATCCTTTGATACCTCCGTGACACGGGCCGTGCTGCGCCGGTACATGGGTGACCAGTTGAACCCAAAACGGAACACATTGTGTTTACCGACCAATTTTTCGCCAATCTCAGTGGCACTTTTATAGAAGGACATAATGGAGGGGATTCCGAGATAAACTATGTAGCTGTAAACCAGCCGCGAAGGAAAGTAAGCTGGCCGTAGGAAGCAACGGTTGGCCCTACTCCTCATCGTACTTTTGCTGATTATATTTTTGGCTGCATGTCTGCAGGCTCTACCTTTAGGTCATGGCCCAAAATGCACTTTCTATCCTCAGGGAGCCTTTTCCTGATACAATAGATCCCAAAGTATACCTGCGCAACATCCTTACTGCCAGCCTGTTTATTGTGGCCTTCTTCCTGATATTCGGCCCCTTCGGGTTCAGTAGATTTAGCTTTCCGGTCCGGGCCCGATACAGTCTGTTTTTCGGAGGTATCTCCTTTGCCGTAGCTGCCCTCTATAATTCCTTTACCCTATTCGTCCTCAAGCTCCCCAAGGACAAACCCCAGTGGACTTTCAAGCATTGGTTTGTGGATACCCTTGTCATGATCTTCTTTATCTCCCTGGCCAATCATTTTGGCATCCAA
>JBCBHI010001187.1:0-1800 GCA_038525885.1 Bacteroidota bacterium | reverse complement strand
GGGCAGTCTAATGCCCCACTCTATTAGAGCTTTCTTCTTCATATCCAATACACAGGGTATCACCCGAAGGCAACCCTACAACCTTGTATACCCCTAATTAATTCAACCAGCTGTGGTATTTGTCCCATGGGGTACTTACGCCCCCACAGGCTATAACCACCACCTTTTCCATTCCTTGGAGTACCTCTGGGTGCAAGTAGGCTATTGATAGGGCCGCACCACAAGCGGGCTCTACCAGGGTGTTGTACTCGTCCAGGAATAGCCGTGCCCCTTGGATGGCCTCTTCGTCGGGCATTACCCATGGAGTGACCGCAAATTCCTGTGCCAGATCCAGGGTACGTGCGGTGACTTGCTTGGCGCCTAAGCTGGTAGCCACGGTATTGATGCCCGGTAGGGTTATCAGCTCTCCGGCCTCCATGCTTTTTGCAAAAGATGCTGCCCCTGCTGTTTCGGTAGTGATCACCCGGGTGCTCGTCCACTGGTGTCGTAGCATACCTTCCAGCAGGCCACAAAGGAGCCCACCACCGCCCACAGAGACTACAATAGCATCCGGTTGCCCGCCTTGCTGGGCCAGTTCGTCTACCAGGGTACTATGCCCGGCCCAAAGTAGGGGATCGTCGAAAGGCGATACATATACCGCCTGGAGTTCCTCTGCCAGTACTACCGCGTGGGCATGGGCCTCGTCCCATATCTCGCCTACCACCGTTACCTCTGTTCCCAAATTGCGGATCTTCTGGATCATAAATTCGGAGGTAGAGGAAGGTACCACCACCTTTACATCGGCCCCTAGCTGCTGCCCTACATAGGCCACCGAATAGCCTGCATTTCCGCCTGAAGAGGCCACAAAGTGTTGTTTTCCTTGGGCCATGTGGTGCTGCACCAGATGCTCCATCCCGCGGATCTTGAAGGACCCGGTAGGTTGGTGGCATTCCATCTTGTACTGTATGGATTGACCTAGTTGGCGCAGTAGGTGGTGACTTTGGAATAAAGGGGTGGGGTGAAATAGGGTAGGGGGCATAAACATGAAGCCTGACTCAAAGGAATGGTGGGGATGAAAAACGGGTAAATTTTATAGAAAACGATGGGCCTGGTCTCAATTCTTTAGATATCTAACGGAATTCATGTCTTTATGCCCGGTAGGCGTCTATCAATAACCAAGCTGAGCTTTGTTTGAGTAGAGATTATGAAGCAGCAGTTAATTTCAACAGGGCTTGTGAAGATTGAAGAATGTCTGCATCCTATATGTAATGAAAGTACTCTTAGTTTTTCTAACCCTACTCAGTGTGGCTTGCCATGCTCAGGTTGCTCCTGGTAACACCCGGGTAGATTATCCAAAAGAAACTACCCGGCTACCTTATGGCGAATACATCGACTCTTTATTGCTGGATACTAGCCTTACTATGCCCTCTCTGTATGCATGGACGCTGGATTCCTTAGTGCCACCAGATTCTTTGTTACCGAATGTGGATCAGCTCACGGTGGATTATATCAAAGAAGTGGTCTCCGTGGTACCGTATCTAGATGATTGGTTGATCATAGTAACTTTCTCACCGCTATTTATGGGGAAGTCCGGCGTGCAATTGTTTTGGGTCACGGCTGATTATCAGGTGAAGGATTCCGCTTGGTTGCCGGGCAATCGGTATCACCCAGGACGCATTTCGGTGTTGCGCTGGGATCAGGACAGCCTAGATGACATCCAGTACTGGGTGGAGTGGCCTGTCTCTACCGCTGCCTATATAGTTACTGAGGAGCAAATCTTCCAGTTTCGATCAGGAGAGGGTCTGGTGCAGATATTTGCTG
>JBCBHI010001186.1:0-1801 GCA_038525885.1 Bacteroidota bacterium | reverse complement strand
TTACTTCCCTCAGATGAGGGACGTAATCAGGATACATCCAGAAGCGCCGTTCTACACTGCTCATTTTGGCGCTATGGGTGCGTAGTATGGGTGAGAATACGCCAAACTGGAGCCAACGTAGATATAGTTCGGGATCTTGGCTCCACTCGGAAGCGGCGTGCCCGCCTATGTCATGACTCCAATAGCCATAGCCCACATTGGAGGCCGTAGGGGTAAAATAGGTTTGGTACCGCAGGCTTTCCCAGTGGATTTTGTCATCTCCACTGAATCCAATCTGATACCGGTGGTTTCCTAGTCCGCCCCATCGGTGAAACAGGAGCGGGCGTTTCTCCCCGCGGCGTTCCATATCCGTGAAGAAGGTGTAATTGAGCCACCAGGTATGGCTCAGCCCTGCTACCACCTCGCTGGTGGGCTCTTGCTGCCAGTCTAGCCACCAGAAGTCGATGCCCTGTTGCTCCATCGGCTGCAGCACCACATCAAAATAGGTTTGAGCCCATTGCTTGTCTGCCATACGGTAGCGGATGTATTTCCCTGAGCTGGCATCAAAACCAATCCGCTTGGCAAACGCCTGGTATTGATCTTCTCCCGGCGCTATCCCTGAGGCTGGGTGTAGATTGAGCGCTGTTTTTAGGTGATAGTCTTCCGTCCATTGTAGAAACCGCTCCGGCTCAGGAAACAAGTTCCGGTTCCAGGTATAGCCTGTCCAGCCCAATTTATGTCCCGTCTCGTCTAGCTGAGGGTTGCGTATGTCCTGTAGACCCCCAAACGTTTCGTGCCAGTCCATATCAATGATGAGCACATCAATGGGTATGCCGTAGCTGCGCATCTCCTGCATTAGTTGGCGTAGTTCAGGGTCCGAATACACCCAATACCGTGACCACCAATAACCCAGAGCGTACCGGGGTAACATAGGGATGGAACCTGCCATGCGGGTATAGTCCCGCAGAGCATCCGTATACTTATGTCCATACCCTAAAAAATACCAGTCCTGCTGAGCCCCTTCGGCCGGAGCTTGTACCCACTGCCAATCGCTTCCATCAAATTGAAAATTGCCACTGTCGTCAATCAGTGCCCAGCCATTGCGCGAGAGAATGCCGGGTTCCAACTCGATAGGGTTCCCATTCCAGTCATTTCCCCCTGTCATTCCATCTAGCGTTCTACTGGTGCCCCGTAAGTTTTCTGGGTCTTCCAAACCGGGTACCCATTGGGTGCTTTGCCCATTTAGGGTGAATGAAATAGAAGTGTTTTCCGGGGTGAATTTTGCTCCCTGACCTGTGTAGGTGAGCGTTAGTTCGGATGTCTCTAGTACAAATTCCCCGCCCTCATTAGAGGTGCTGAATTCCGGAACGGGCATCCGGCGATTGACCGCCACAAAGGTGGCTGCATCCACAAATGCTCCCGTTTCGTTCCACTCCAGCCGGATCATTTGGGGGGTGAGCACCGTAAAGCGTGCGTTGCCCAGGGTGACCGTTGCTTCTGGGTGGGCCACCGGGTTGTGTTGGGCGCTTGCCATAAAAGCCACGCCCAACAGAAGTAGGGTAAATACTAAGTGTTTCATGAAAATAGAAGTGTAGTGGTTTAGCGATTATCTAGGGAAACTTGTTTTCCGGTAGCGGCAGACTGTTTTGCAGCTTCCAAAATTTTCATGACCACTAGGTTGTTTTCTAGAGAAGAAAGCCCTTTCGGATCATAATCTATTTGCCCACGCACCATAGCGGCCAAAAAGGAGAAGGGATCATGATAAGGAGTAGAAAGCGGTTCCAATTCCTCTGCCACCCACTGTTGGTCATCTTGGTGGTTG
>JBCBHI010001185.1:0-1802 GCA_038525885.1 Bacteroidota bacterium | reverse complement strand
ATTGGCCGAGCTCAACCAAAAAATAGCTGCGGAGGAAACCGCCGAAACAGCCGAGAACGACAGTACAACAACAGGTCAAAATTAAAGATACACAGGTGATGAAACGTTATTTTCTATGGTTACTAGGGCTTTGCCTTTCCTGTTTGGGATACGCGCAAAGCAGCAACAATCCTTGGGAAGACCCCCGGGGGATAGAAGATGCAGAGATTGTGATTGAGAAGAAGCGGGAAATAGAACTGCCCACGGCCAACCGGCAGTTCGACAAAGTCCCTCCTCTACCCCAAGCTCCCGCAATTGCCCCATTCCAGTATTCCTTCCAGGAGTTCACCTACGGCTTAGCCCCCCTACAGCCGAGAGTTCGCCCTCTCACGTTGTCTGACGAGCCCCTATCCAAGTTGTATGGCAACTACGTGAAGGCAGGCTTTGGCAACTACATTACGCCCTATGCGGCGGCACACTTGAGCAACAAGCGGAATCCGGATGTAGCCTGGAATGCCCACCTGGAGCATCAATCCTCGCAGAACGGCCCGGTAGACAGTGCCAACTCGGGCAACGCCCGTAGCTTGGTAGCGCTATCCACCCGTACCATGGGCCAAAAAGGCAGTATGCGCACTACCCTGGGCTACGAGCGCCAGCGCGTGCACTATTACGGCTACCCGGTAGGGGAGGTAGCGCCCATCCGGGATAGTATCCGGCAGGTGTATCATCGCTTTGGGGCAGAAATAGCCATCCGGCCCAACGGCGAACGGACGAAGGCGGATTATACGCTGGATGCCCGGTACAACTTCCAAGCGGACCGCTTTGGGGCACAAGAGCAGGTAGGCGGCTTGAAGGGGACGCTGTTTTTGGACATCAACGAAGATTTTTCGGCTGAACTAGCCCTGGCTGGTTATCTAAGCCAAAGGGCGGACATCACGGAGCAATTCCGGTACTACGCTCAAATACAACCCGTGGTGGTGTACACCCGGGGCGATTTGGAGGTAAAAGGTGGGGTGAACGTCATTTTTGATAACGACACGCTGTCCAATACCAATCCTACCTACTTATACCCCGTAGTACAGGCAAAATATACGGTTAATGATGCCCTGGTACCTTATGCCAAGCTATGGGGTAACGTGGAGATGGTTACCTGGCATAAGTTGACTCAGGAAAACCCCTGGGTGGGCCGTGAGGCACCGCTCAACAACACCGTTATTCCAATTGAGGTCATACTGGGTACGCAAGGGTCTCTGGGGACCATCGGGTACTACGATGCTGGCGTTTCGCTGGGTACCGTAAGGAATTGGTATTTCTATCGCCTATCCAACACGGACACGGCCCGGTTCGATTTGGAGTATGACCAAAATAACACGACTCGGTTCAATGCTTTTGGCGAAATCACGGCCAAAGGTGGGGAGATATTCCGGGGTAGTTTACGGGCAGACTATTTCTTCTACCAGCGTCGTGATGCTTTGGGCGAACCCGCCGTGGGAGTGTACGCCTGGCACCGGCCGCAGGTATCGCTTACTGCCCTTACTCAGCTGAACCTAGGTGACAAATTCTTACTAGACGTGAAGGCGTCTATTCTGGGAGGCATCATTGTACCAGGCGAAGCGGAGGCACTCCCTACCATATATGACCTGGGAGTGAAGGCGGAATACCGTGTAACTCAGCGACTTGGAGTGTTTGCCAACTTCTCCAACGCACTCAACCAGAACTGGACCAGATACCAGAATTATCCCTCACAAAATCTACTTTTCATAGGGGGTATTTCCTATGCATTTTAACAGATAAGACACTGAATTATCCACCCTGTTTAGGTG
>JBCBHI010001184.1:0-1804 GCA_038525885.1 Bacteroidota bacterium | reverse complement strand
CCCGTATACAAGTCCGTATTGGAAAGCAAACGCTGACTCAGGATGCTGATGGAACCGCCCGTGCCACCCGGCAAACTGAAGTGATTGGGGTTGTAGACATCGATGCCATCGATGCGCCAAAGCACGGCCCGGCTACCGTTGCCACGTATGCGAATGTTGTTGGCAAAAACGTTGCCGTTGGGCACCACACCCGCAAACTTACGGGCCATCCGAGCGGGGTCATCGATGCCCCCAGGAATACGGCCAAGTTCTTCTACCTGAAAGGAGCGTGAACTGAGTAGGGCTGCCTCGTTGAGTACGGTACGCTCACTAGAGGTCACCGTTACTTCATCCAATTCAAAGCGGTTTTCGGTAAGTTCTATGCGCAAGGAGGTGGCTTGGCCAGAGGTGATCACCACCCCATTTTGGATTCGGGAATTGTATCCTATGTAGCTTACCTCAATATCATAGCGCCCCACAGGTATCTCGGCGATCTCAAATCGACCTCGTTCATCGGAACTACCACCCAATAGGGGAGAGGTACCCAATACCTTGACCGTAGCCCCTATCAGCGGTTGCTGATTGGCTGCGTCCAGTATCTCACCACGAAGGGTGAGGCCTTGGCCGTAGGCGCTGGTAACTACGATAAGAAAACTACACAACAACAGGAACCCTGTCTTCTGAAAACCAAACGTGCCCAACATGCGGGAAATATGTTTAGCTCCAAATATATTATATAGAATTAATCTAAATAAATTTAATTTATAAAGTTAGGGCAGTATTTGTTGAGTTGAAGAAGGGCTGGTTGGGCGGCTGAAAGGTCTTTGTATTCATTTCTGGGAAAGCCCTTGCTTTGGTGATGGGATTACTGAAACCTGTGTATACCCACCACAAATATTGAGGACAGATGTAGATTAGTTCCCGTTGGGGCACAAAACAGCCTAAATCGCTAAGCTGAATTCGGGGTAGAGGGGCTTTACCAAAACACTGCCCTTGGAGGGGGGGCATCTTCGGAGGTACTATTGAGCAAAGGCCAGAGAACACCGTTTTTCCAAATCATTCTCCTCCACTTTCACCCTTGACCCCCTTGCCTGCCCCTCACCCATAGTGGTCTACCTTAAGGCTTAGAGGGGTGGCCCACCTCAAACTTGATCACCTCGGGATGTTCCGCAGAAGGCCCGTCGAGCAGGTTCTCCCAAAAGGTAGGCGAACTCTGGTAGGGAATCTCTATTCATCATCATGAAAGGGTAATCAAGAGCTAGCCTTTATTCCCACATCATAGTCCTATGCCTAGCAGGCTTCCTTGAAGTTAGGTGGCTACTTTACCTTTAGGCGTTGACCTTCTCTAACGCACTCTTGCTACTGGAGCGTAGGCCCTAGCCGGAATGAAACGCCAAACCAGGGCCATCGCTACAGCTGAATTTAATGCCCTTTAATAAGTCGAAGGGCGAAATCCACCTCTACATCTCTGGCATGGTGATATCATATCATTTTGAATGTTGGAGGGCTATCGGAAGATGGACCTTCGTTGCGGAATGGGTAAAATAATGTGTAGCAAGAACACAACCATCGGGTGGGTAGGTAGTTGGGTCCAAAATTGCTCCCATTGGAGCTGTCTTGCCAGGTTATTTCTGACGGAACAGCCAGTACTAATTTGTTGATTTAAACCTGATGGTCTCCAAAGCCTTCAATAACTCCTCATGATCTTTTTGGCTTAAATCACGACCCAAAAAATTTAATCTGACATTGCCAATACCACCCGATCGAATACTATCAAAATAGACCCCCGTTATACCCTCCTCAATACGTTTCGGTGTAACGATCT
>JBCBHI010001183.1:0-1807 GCA_038525885.1 Bacteroidota bacterium | reverse complement strand
CTCCGGGTAGCTCGTAGGTTTGTTGGTTATTGGGCACAATGGGCTTGGTGGCGGTAGATACCCGCTGAATGGGCGCTTGGCCTTGATATGCTGAACTTGCAGAGGAGGACTCCTCTTGACAGCTCATTAGCATACCAAAAGCCGCCAAGCAAAGGAGGAAGTGGTTTTTCATGCTCAATCAAAAAAGTAAGGTGGGTCGGTAATTTAGGAAAAATCAGTAGAGCAATGTACAGTCACTTGGGTAGGGCAGCGGTGGATTGGATGGGGCGTGGATACATATGCTGGTAGAAAGAACCGGGTTTCCTGATCCTTTCTTATCTTCGCGTCCCAACTTTGTGGAGCATATATGCAACTGGACTTTGAAAAGCCGATTGCCGAGCTAGAGGTTAAGCTGGCAGAAATGAAAAAGTTGGCCGATGAGAGCAAAGTAGACGTCTCTTCAGCGGTCCGGGATTTGGAAGAGCGTATCCAAACCCTGAAAGAAGAAACTTTCCACAACCTTACCCGCTGGCAGCGCGTGCAGCTGTCGCGCCATCCTGATCGACCTTACACTCTTGACTATATCTACAATATCACCAATGACTTTGTAGAGTTGCACGGAGACCGGACAGTGAAGGATGATAAGGCCATGGTAGGTGGTTTTGGAACCATTGATGGCAAAAGTTTCATGCTGATTGGTCAGCAAAAGGGACGCAACACCAAGCAGCGCCAAATGCGCAACTTTGGTATGGCTAACCCTGAAGGCTACAGAAAGGCCTTGCGCCTGATGAAGATGGCCGAGAAGTTCAATAAGCCCATCATTACTTTCATCGATACTCCCGGAGCTTTCCCAGGATTGGAAGCTGAGGAACGTGGACAGGGTGAAGCTATTGCCCGCAATCTGAAGGAGATGGCTACCCTCAAGGTGCCGGTTATCTGTATCATCATAGGGGAAGGCGCATCAGGCGGAGCTTTAGGCATAGGAGTAGGCGACCGGGTACTAATGCTGGAGAATACTTGGTATTCGGTGATTTCCCCAGAAAGCTGCTCTTCTATCCTGTGGCGTAGCTGGGAGTATAAAGAGCAAGCAGCAGAGGCACTTAAGCTGACCTCTTCTGATATGAAAGAATTGCAGATAGTAGATGATGTAATTCCTGAGCCACTGGGTGGAGCACATCGTGATTCTATTTGGATGTCGGACCAAATCAAGAAGGTGATTCTGAAGGAAACAGCTGCCCTGGAAAAGCTGGATACCGAAGAAAGAATCATGCAAAGGATCGACAAATTTGCCAATATGGGAGTAGTGGCCGAATAACTATCGCTACTCAAGAAACAGCAACCTCGGTGGATTACTCCATCGAGGTTTTTTTATGCTTCTTTTCCCCAATGTTGTCTTCAGGGGCAGGGTGATAGACGTTAAACTTTCTGGTTGCAAAGGACATTTTGGCCATGTGCTCTGGCCTTTGTTCTTATTGGTAGGCGTTGGGTCGCTCTTTCAGGCAATGTTTCCCTCTTGGGTTGACTAAGCGCGACCGTATTGCTTTACCATCTTAGCCCCCCGGATGAATCCGGGGGCTACATTATTTCGTCGCTCCGCGACTAGCTTTTGTCCACTGCGCATGGTTGTAGGTGTCGCTGCGCTAAAACACCAACAACGGCGAGATGTTTTTGTAACCATCTGGAAATCAGCCTTATGGGGGAAATGGGTCCGACGGGTATCTGCGTTATGAAGATACCCGTCGGATTTCTATGATAAAAACAAGGGCTTACGCATAAGAATATTGATATTCTCTACCATCTCTAATCAGAGCAAACATGATGTGAATAA
>JBCBHI010001182.1:0-1809 GCA_038525885.1 Bacteroidota bacterium | reverse complement strand
GCCAGTATTGCCCGGCGCGAGGGCAATACTGGCGGCCAAAGAAGATGATTTGTAGATGCAACTTGTTCCATAACTCCTTAGGAAACAGCCGTTTGCAGTCCTTTTCCGTTTGCACCACATTTTTGCCGCTAGAGAGGCCCCAGCGGTAAATCAGTCTGTGGATATGCGTATCTACCGGAAAGGAAGGCACCCCAAAGGCCTGTGACATTACCACCGAGGCCGTTTTGTGCCCTACTGCGGGTAGCTTTTCCAGCGCCTCCATATCCGGCGGTACCTCGCCCTGGTATTCCTCCACCAGTATCTTGGACAGCTCCGATATCCCTTTCGATTTCATGGGACTCAGGCCACAGGGCCGGATGATGTCCTTGATCTGCTCTACCGGAATCTGCGCCATATCGAAAGGGTTGTCTGCCACCTCAAACAGCCCCGGAGTGATCTTATTCACCCGCTCGTCTGTACACTGCGCCGAGAGCAGTACCGCCACTAGCAAGGTATAGGGGCTGTAATGGTCTAGCGGCACGGGCGTTTCCGGGTACAGTTCCTCCAGGGTGTTGATTATAAAATCAACCTTCTCGGCTTTCGTCATAGCGTATTTACTCCTCTTCCATCTTGAAATAGGGATTGTAAATAATCCCCAGAATATTACCCCAAGGGTCCAAAACGGTTCCCGTCATCAGCTCCCCACCCACCTGGGTGGGCTCCTCATGCGGTTGCGCACCTATGGACAGTAGATACTGATAGGTGGCATCTATATCGTCTACTGCCCAGTAACTTACCACCGACCGAGTTTTGCTTGCTGCCGGGGTAGCATCGGGTTGCAAGCCCAGTTCGTAGCCGCCAATATTGAACCCCACATAAAAGGGTTCGTTGAAGTAAGGCTCCTGCCCAAAGGCCTTGGTGTACCATTGCCTGGCCGAATCTATATCGCCCACCTTGTATATAGTCGTTCTCAGCCCGTGGGTAGCGCTAATGGGAGATGTTTTCTGAGCAAAGGAGCCATAGCTGACCCCTACAAAGCAGAGGACCCACAGGGTTTTGAGGAACATTTTCTTCAATGCCGTGAGGTATACTGGTTATTCCACAATGAACTTCCCCTTCATAAGGCCATAGTGCCCCGGGAAGGTACAGATGAAATCGTAGGTGCCCGCCGCCGGAGCATCAAAGGTGATGGTAGAGGACTCCCCCCCGCCTATCATCTCAGTATTCGCTATCACCTCGTCCCCGTCTACCGGTATATAGTCATTGCCGGGCGAGCCCATTGCCCTTCCTGCAAAATCGTGCACATCCGTACCCGACTTCAAAATCACTACGTTGTGGCCCATAGCTGCTTCGGATAGCGTACCCGTATGCTTCAGCGTAAGCTCTACCTTCATGCCTGCACGGGCTCGCAGTTCGGTCTTATCGAACCGCATCTGGTCAGAACCACCGATGGTGAGCTTCACCACGTTGTCTTCTACCACCATAGCCTCGCTTCCGCCAGCCGAACCGTCCGCAGCACTGCCACTTTCCTGGCTGCCTCCGCCGCAACTCATCAGGCACACAGCCAATACTAGCCCAAGCCAGCTTGCCGAAGTCTTTTTATGTATCACAATTTTCATAGGTGTATTCTTTATGTCAGCACTTCACTACCGAGCGGCAATTCTACACAGCAACCGGGGAGGTTCCTATGACCGAGGTCATAAAATTCAAAGCAACTTGTCAACACCACTACGCTCTACCTCAGACTAAAGAATTTTTGGGTGCATCCCTGCGGGTCGGGCTCTCACCTTTACTCCTCGCCTTCCGCTGCGCTCCAGGCTGAGGGTACCG
>JBCBHI010001181.1:0-1809 GCA_038525885.1 Bacteroidota bacterium | reverse complement strand
GGTGGAAACCACGGTGCTGTTCCAGTGGTTTCGGAATGACTTCAATGACCGGGGCGGGGTAACGGCCTATTTACAGAAATACGGAGCCATTGAGTCTTCCCAAGACCCCGACATCAGCCACACCACCTACGATTGGACGCTGGACATAGACAACTACACCAGCGACTACCCTAGCAACCCCGCATCTGGTCCAGCAAATCGTTGAGCTGGTGCAGCGCATCGGGATTAGCCGGAACCAAAGCCTTTTGCTGATTTTCCATCACCGAGTCCACTTCCTTTAGCAAGTCCAAACCTGGCTGGGTGAGTTGAATATCCACCATTCGGCGGTCTTGCTTGCTGGTTTCGCGGGTTACCAAACCCTTTTGGTATAGTTTTTCTACCAAACGGGAAACGTTACTCATTTTATCGATCATCCTCTCTTTAATATCTGCAACACACACAGATTCTGGGTGTTGTCCCCTTAGTATCCGCAGGATGTTGAATTGCTGCCAACTAATACCAAAGGGCTTCAGCGCCCGGTTCTGTTCCCCACTTATCCAGCTCGCAGTAAATAGGATATTGATAATGGCCTTTTGTAAAGGGTTGGAGAATTCTTCTTGCTTGATTTCTTCTTCGATACGCATACCGCAATCTTTATACTTTAACACTAAATATAACCGTATTTAGTGTAACAACACGATCATTCAACTGGGTGACTTATCACATAGTTTGGAAAAAAACAGAATGTGGGGATAGCCGACACTTTCTCTAAGCCCATGGTCTTCACGGCCAAGCAAAAAAAATGCCCACCTCGGACCAATCAACCGAGGCGGGCTGCCTAAACATTCAGAGGAATTTCTTGAGTTGCCTAACTCCGCTTGTGGACGATGTCCGAGGCTCCTTTGGAGATGGCGTCTGTGGTTTTGGGGTCGTTGAAGTAGTATATATCCGCAGCACCGCGTGCCGTGGCTTTTAGCCAGTCCGTAGCCAATACCTCCGCATCACTAGCACCCCGTGCCCGCACGTCAGTATAGTCGGTGGCCAGATTACTCGCATAGTACGAGGAGGCACCCCGTACCCGCACCTTTTGCTCGGTGGCCGTACCTGCAAGGCGTAAAGTACCTGCGCCGCGAACCCTTACTTTCAGTTTTTCTACCTCAAGTCTATCTACAATGAGGTCGCTGGCCCCGCCAATTTTCAAGGTGAGCGCGTCGCTTACCAAGGTACCTTCCAGGGTAGACTCTCCTGCATGCTTGATCTGCAAGTACTCCAAAGAGGGCACGGTGATTTTCACCTCCGTATCCACATGTATGTCGTTTTTGGCGTATTTGAGGAGGTTCCTCCAGTGGATACCTGCCACCAACGTATTGCCCCGCTGTTTGATGAAGACAGCATCATTTGGCATATTCAGTGTTTCCACGATTACCTCATGGGTATCCCCCACGGTGATATCTACATCCAGGCCTCCCTTCACAATGAGCCTTGAAAAAGGCTTCACTTCTACCTCTCCAGTAGTCCATTCATCGTCGGTATCCTGCGCGGTAGCGCTGAAAGAAAGCGCTATGCAAAGGCCGGCTAAACCTAGGTTAAAAATTTTCATGAGCTATAGTTGTTGTTGCGTTGTGGGGGGTAGATGAGGAAACCAACGGGATGGTTGCGTGAGGTCATAAAAAAATCGCGAGTTATGCCGAAAACCTAGGGACCAATTTATTTATAAGATAGCCCTTGTTGGTGTTTTAGCACCCAAAGGTGCGCCACCAACAAGTCGAACCATGTAAGTTGTCGGTGACGGGCTCACCGCCCTTAAACACCGACAACGGCAAGTTTGTG
>JBCBHI010001180.1:0-1810 GCA_038525885.1 Bacteroidota bacterium | reverse complement strand
CATCCCCTTTTTCATGCACCCCAGGTCCGACATGGATCTCACGTGTCTGGAAAGTTGTATTGACAAGGAACATCCTAAGCAATACGAGGATGTGACTGCTGGTGAGTTCTTAGAAGAGCGTTTACGGGAGATAGGATTACTCAAAAAATAATCGGTCCCGGTGGTTCGCACCCGCAGGATTCGATATATCATCTTTCTCCGCGATGTGCTCGTGGTCTCGCTAATGGCATTTGGCGGGCCACAAGCACACATGGTACTCTTTCTGGACACCATGGTGCGGAAAAGGGCCTACCTCACTGAGGCAGAACTCATGGAGTTGTACGCCCTCTGCCAGATATTACCCGGCCCTACTTCTACCCAAACCCTCACCGCCATTGGCTTCAGAATTGGCGGGCCACCACTAGCCTATCTCACCCTACTTGTTTGGGCCCTACCGGCAGTTACCATCATGATCATTGCCGGTTTGGTCATGTCACTTTTTGCTGAGCAGCAAATCTCCACCGACTTCACCCGGTTCATCCAACCCATTGCGGTGGGCTTCGTGGCCTTTGCCGCCTACCGAATCTCTTCGAAGGTGGTAGCCACCAACTTGGGGTATTTTCTTATGATTGCCTCAGCCATCATAGCCTATTTCTTCCCTAGCCCCTTCGTTTTTCCGGGTCTCTTAGTTGTAGGAGGGGGAGTCACTATGCTCAACTATCGCAAGCATGCCAAGGAGCCCAAGACGCAGTTCAAAATAGTCTGGACCAATTTCTTCATTTGGGCCGGAGTATTTGTAGGCATTGCTGCCTTGGGCCTTATCACCAAGGCCCTGCCCCTACGGCTATTCGAGAATTTCTACCGGAACGGAAGCCTTATTTTCGGAGGTGGTCAGGTATTGATTCCTCTTCTGTACACCGAATTCGTTGAATTCAAGCATTACCTTAACTCGCAGGAATTCCTTTCCGGTCTTGCCTTTGCGCAGTCCGTACCTGCCCTACCTTCTCATTTAGCGCCTTCGTAGGTACCCTATCCATGCGAGAGTACGGCACTTGGGGGGAAGTTTTGGGTGGGCTCATTGCCGCCGCAGGCATCTTCCTTCCCGGCACCTTCCTCATCTTTTTTGTGATCCGCTTTTGGGACGCTCTTAAAAAATACCGACTGGTAAAGGCGTCATTAGAAGGCGTTCATGCCGCGAGTTCAGGATTGGTTTCAGCTGCGGCACTATTATTATTAGAGCCCATTCCTTCCACAGGTCTCAACCTGTTATTAATTGTGGCTACTTTTTCAATACTCACCTGGACCCGGATTCCTGCACCCGTCATTATTCTATTAGGCCTGGTAGCGGGCTTTGTTTTCTAGCCGTATTTCAAGCTTGTGCCATGTTCCGTCACCGTCAGGCTGGCTTCTAGTCCAAGGGGCAAGGCCAGATTGGGAGCTACATGCCCGATAGGAAACCCCTTACCTACTGGATAGGAATATCCCGAAACATGCTCCGCAACAATTTGATACGCCGTCTTGCCAAAAGGAGTGTCATCGTAGTTCAGATTAGAAAAGTTACCTACCACAAGGCCAGCTAGTTGGGCCAATTTGCCACTTCGTTTTAGCTGGACCATCATCCGGTCAATATGGTATAACTTCTCACCTACGTCTTCCAAAAACAGGATTTTCCCCTTGGTGGTAATATCAGAATCAGTACCTATCCCATGCACCAGGATAGACAAGTTACCACCTACCACGGGCCCGGTACCCTTACCACTCCGGTTTTCTGGTTGACGTAGGTGAGAAGTTATACCATATTGACCGGATGATGGTCCAGCTAAAACGAAGT
>JBCBHI010001179.1:0-1813 GCA_038525885.1 Bacteroidota bacterium | reverse complement strand
TGGGCTGTGGTTCCGCTACCCAAGAGCGCACCAGCCGGGTGGAGACCCTCCCCTACTACCAGGAAGCAACCTTTACCCCCCAGTGGTTTAGCACCGAGGAGGATGTACCCTCGGACTTTCACCAAATACCTAAATTCTCTCTTACCAATCAGCTGGGAGAATCCATCAGCGAGGAGGATGTGCAGGATAAGATCTTTGTGGTGGATTTTTTCTTCACCTCCTGCCCCGGCATCTGCCCAAAGATGACCAGCAATATGGCGGTCATTCAGGAAGAATTCCTAGAGGACGATGAGGTGCTGCTATTGTCCCACTCCGTAACTCCTGATATCGATCAGGTACCCATCCTGCAAGAATATGCGGAGGTAAAAGGTGTGGTAGAGGGTAAATGGCACTTGCTCACGGGTAAGCGTGAAGAGATATACCACTTGGGGCGGTACCAGTATTTTGTGGAAGAAGATCTTGGTTTGGAAAAGGATCCCAATGCCTTTATCCATACAGAAAACTTCGTTTTGGTAGACGGAAACCGCCATATCCGAGGAATCTATAACGGCCTCAACACCACGGCTGTGAGTCAGCTGATTGCGGATATCAAGACCCTCAAGGGCTCCTGAAATCGCCTAAAGGATTTAAGATAATCAGGAAGTATGGGTCAGAGGCTCGGTAGAATCCACTTAGCGAAAAAACCGCTGGCCTAGCCAATTCCTCTAGGAGTATAAGTTAGGTACCCTAGGTAGGAACCTTGGCCTGGTTTGCACTATCTTATGCGGGTATCTGAACACGCTATACAAACCCGCCTATGTCCCATATACAAGCAACCCCAGAAGCTGGCAAGCAGTTTTACCAAGCCTTTCATGACCAAGGCAAGGTGGTCATGCTCAACCTATTGAAATTCAAGGCCGTAGCTGATTATTCTGAGGCAGAGCATTTGGATCCTGGTCAGGAAATCAGTGGTAGCGAGGCCTACCAGCGATATATGGATGCCACCATGCCCCTATTGGGGAAAGCAGGAAGCCGGGTACTCTTTTGGGGGAAAAGTAATAGCTACCTCATAGGGCCTGAGGCCGAAAGCTGGGACATGGTACTGCTGGTAGAACACGAGTCGGTAGCAAAGTTTATGGCTTTTGCCCAAGATGAGGTGTACCTGAAAACCGCCGGACACCGAACTGCTGCCTTGGCCAATTCTCGGTTGCTTCCCATTACGGAACAGGCCACTTAAGCCCCTCACTTCTTTTTGGGATATCCAAATTGATAGGCCTTATGTAGATCTGATCTGTATGATTAACCTATCATTCTTTAACGTAGCCTCTGCTATTGGGTCTTCATCCTTAAATGTTCTATTATTTAATATGCAATACAACGAATTAACACAACCGAAGAATTCACCTGCAATATTTAACCTCATTCTGATTTAATCTCCAAAGCACTCCTTCTATTCATGTATTCTACAGAAATAGGAAAAATATCCATTATGCAGTCACCTTATCAAAGACCTGCAGCATTCCACCCTTGATCCTTTCATGATCCTTTTTGGAATAGTCCGGTAACCAAGGCATGGCTAGCTGAAATTGATATTGCGGGTTAATCACCTACTAGTGAGATTCTTAGCTCTTTTTCAGCAGCCCCAAATTAAGCGTTTTACTAACCTTGTCCGGAAACTATGATTTTATACGATAAATAATCTTCATTATATGAAATGATTAAACTATAAACTCCGGGAGGAAAACTCAAAAGATCTATAACTTCGATGTGATCAATTTCAAATAGCAGCTGGTAATCAAGATACTCTTTCCCCACCAAATCCAATAGTTGTATT
>JBCBHI010001178.1:0-1815 GCA_038525885.1 Bacteroidota bacterium | reverse complement strand
CGCCAACTCCAGAGGCGACAAATTTCAGACACCATTGTGGGAAATTCTAGGACACCTATTCAACCATGGGACTCACCACCGGGGGCAAGTTGCAGCCCGGGTTCGTGAGCTAGGAGGTGATCCTATTCCGATCGATTATATCTTTTTTTCTAGACAAAATCCAAACTAACCCATCATGATTCGTTTTCTACTTTTTACGGGCTGCTTGGCAGTCTCCTCCGGACTCATTTGGAATTACAACCAAACGGAAGATCCGTATGCACCCGATGCCATGGAGGAGTATATCACCCTATGTGCTACTCCCGCTTTTCAAAATTTGCATGAGAACCCCATGCCCTACCATCATCATTCGGAGCAAGGGCAGGACATTACTTTTCCGGTGGAAGGCGGAGCGGCAGCCAAGGCTTATGCCTTCCAAGCCGCTGAGGAAACCAACAAATACGTCTTTGTAATTCATGAATGGTGGGGACTGAATGGGCACATCAAACGCGAAGCCGAAAGGCTGTTTGAGGATCTGGACCGTAAGGTGAATGTGTTGGCGCTAGATCTGTATGATGGTCAGGTGGGAACCACCCGCGAAGAAGCCAGCAAGTTGGTTCGCAGTGCCGACCGGGACCGCCTGTTTGCGATTATAGAAGGAGCACGGGCCTATGCCGGAGATGACGCCCAGATAGGCACCATAGGCTGGTGCTTTGGCGGTGGATGGTCTTTGCAGGCCAGTATTGCCTTGGGAGAACAAGCCGCGGGCTGTGTGATTTACTACGGCCGACCTGAGAAAGATGTGGATCGTTTAAAATCCCTGAGCCCAGACGTACTCGGCATTTTTGGCACCCAAGACCGGGGGATACCCCCCAATATGGTGGCGGAGTTTGAGGAGAACATGGAAGCGGCTGGCAAAACGCTTATGGTACATAACTACGAAGCGGGTCATGGCTTTGCTAATCCCAGCAACCCCAACCACGTGGAGGAATATGCTGACGCGGCCTGGGCTTTAGCGGTTAACTTTTTGAGCCAACGGTTGTAAGTTAGCCCCATGAAGCAACTGGGCCTGATAGGTTACCCGCTGGGGCACTCCTTTTCAAAAAAATACTTCGCTGAAAAATTTGCCCGTGAGGGCATTCAGGGATGGGACTATGAGCTCTATCCCTTGGCAAAAATCGAGGAGCTTTCCGCACTATTAGATGGCACTCCCGCTTTGCAGGGCATCAATGTGACCATTCCCTACAAGCAGGACGTGATGACCTACTGTCAGTCCCTGGATGCGGGTGCGGAAAGAATAGGCGCGGTCAATACCCTGAAAAAACTGCCTGATGGCAGCTTTAAAGGATACAATACCGATTACTTCGGTTTCCGGGATTCGCTCACTACCTGGGCAGGTGGAGCCTTGACGGGTAAGAAGGCCTTAATTTTGGGTACCGGTGGTGCTTCCAAGGCCATACAAGTGGCCTTGGAAGACTTACAGATTCCGTACCGCTACGTATCTCGCACTGCCCGCCAGGATATAGTTAGCTATGAGGACCTGAAGAAGGAGAATCTACTGGCCGACTATCAGTTTATTATCAATACTACCCCGCTGGGTACCGCACCGAATACCGAGGCTGCACCGGATCTGCCCTATGAGCAGCTTACGCCGGACCATTGGTTGCACGATCTGGTTTACAACCCGGAGGTGACGCGCTTTATGCAACTAGGGATGGCACAAGGCGCGCACGTCAAGAATGGACTGGATATGCTAATCGGGCAAGCTGAGAAGTCTTGGGAGATATGGAATGAAGCGGTTTAGAGGGTCAAATTCTTGAGACATCATTGGCAATG
>JBCBHI010001177.1:0-1820 GCA_038525885.1 Bacteroidota bacterium | reverse complement strand
AGAGGCCAAGCCTCTTGAGATATGTAGATTTTGTTATAAATTTGGACAATTACCTTAACCAAACTACGTATGATCTTCCCAGCTAGAAACGCTCAGGCAAATGCTGAGCTACTCAAACCTATACCCGAACTACGCCGCAGCGCTTTTGTAGTCCTTTCCAATGCCCTCTTCTTTTTCATCTGCTATCTCCTACTCGTATGCCTAAGTCTGGGTTTGGTGGGTATCAGTTTATGGGCTTCCATAGAGTTACTATCGGTCAAAGTTTCCTTCTATAGCGGTGTCATAGTATTCGGCATTATGGGACTCAGCCTCATGGTTTTTGTCCTATTGGTCAAGTTTATCTTCGTGAGGCCCAGCCAAGCAGATGAGCAAAAAGTAAGGATCTACCCCAAACATTATCCCGAACTTTTCTCCTTCATCCATCAGGTAGCCCAAGAGGTAGGCACCAAAAAGCCCAAGAAGGTATTCATCACGCCAGACGTAAACGCTACCGTTTCCTTTAACTCTACCACCAGCAGCTTGCTATTTCCTACCCGGAAAAACCTCACCATCGGCTTAGGCCTCATCAACTGCCTCACCTTAGTAGAATTAAAATCAGTGTTGGCGCATGAGTTTGGGCACTTCTCCCAGAAAAGCATGCGTATGGGTAGCTATGTGCATACTGTAAACCGGGTCATCAATACCACGGTTTTCCAATACGATCAGGGCGACCGGTTATTGGAGGATTGGGCCTCATCCGGTGGCTTTTTCGGCCTGTTCGGAGTGCTCACGATTCGGCTCAGCAACGGGATTCGCCAGCTATTGGCAGCCATCTACCGCCTAGTGCTTCGCCAATTCTCCAAGCTCTCCTTACAAATGGAATACCACGCCGACCTGGTGGCAGGCTGGGCTACGGATGCGAAGACGGTTACTTCCGCCCTGCGGAAAATAGAACTGGCCCAATATGCCTACGTCTATTCGCAAGCCCTGCTAGACCAGTACTATCAAGACACCCAAAAAATCCCCAAGGACTTCTTTGGTTTCCATGCCTGGGCTATCCAACAAATGGCAGCCATACATGGCGGGGAGAACCTGCGCGGCGGGTACGTTCTGAAGCATACTTCTTTCGAAAAGCTGAAAGAAGGAAAGGTACACGTACAAGACATCTTTGAGTCACATCCTTCGCAAGCCCAACGGGAAAACAACCTAAACAAGGTAACCCACGCGGTAGCTGACGAGGAAACTATGGCATGGACCATCATGGACCGAAAAGAATCCATCCGAGAATTCGTCACCGGAATCCTGCTGGACAGTAAAATGGCGGAGGAAGCCACGGATACTACCTCCCTTCCCGAATTCCTGGCTTGGTACCAGGATACCATTTTGTCCGAGGCCATGCCAGAACCTTTTCTCTCCTACTTTGAGGGCCGGGAGATCAGCGCCCCGGATGAAAACCTGGGTGAGGCAACTCCCAACTCCCTCTCCCTATCACAAGCCTTGGGCACGGAAGCTCTGGAGAGAAACCAGGGGCTCATTGGCAAGAAAAGAGACGAGGCCGTACTGGAAGAGATAGCCTTGCGCACGGTGTGGGTACGCCAGTTTGAGTACGAGCAAACGGTGTATAAAAGCTCAGAAGCCCGCAAGGTACTGCGAAAGGTGCGCGAGCAGATAGAGGAGGATAAAAAATGGCTGAAGCAAAACGACCAATAAGTATACGATGCGGGCTACCAGCTCGCCATTGAGCAAAATTTGAAAGCCGAATATCAGGACAGTTATCGGCAATTGAGCCACGCCGTGGTGCAAAAGCAGGTATTTGAAGGAGCCTTTCAGGGGTTCGCTTC
>JBCBHI010001176.1:0-1821 GCA_038525885.1 Bacteroidota bacterium | reverse complement strand
GTTATAACTTGATGGCTATGAGCAACTACCTCAATCCCCTTTTGCGTTGGGTGTTTCTGCTGTCCTTTGTACTAGGGCTGACCCAATGCGGATCCTCCAGCTTGCAAACCTACACCCTGCCAGATTCTGAGGAAGTGCCTCCGCTCGTTATCGCTCCTGATAGTATATCCGTAGAAGGGGACTTGGGTCCCTTTACGGTTTCTACCAAGGTAGAACAGGCTGAGGCCGGATTGATGCTAATTACCTACACCTTCACCTCGGCAGAGCCCGCCCACCTGCCGCCCGTACAACTGGCACTTCGGTTCCCTTCCGTGGACATTCAGGGCTATTGGAATCCCAAAATCTCGATGGACAAGGTGAACTACTATTCCAGTGGTTTTTCGTCTAAACTGTCCAGAAACGCCCCGGTTTTGGGTTTCTACAACGGGGGGCTTCATAACCGGATCACCCTGGCCTTATCGGATGCGCTCAATCCATCCGAATTCGAGAGTTACCTGAAGGAGGAAGACGTTCATTTCTATCCTAAGATTTCGCTGTTCAACCAAAGAAGCCCCAAAACCACCGAGTACAGTATTACCCTGCGGGTGGATACACGGGTCATTCCCTACTATCAAGCCATAGACGAAGTGGCCAGTTGGTGGGCCCAAAATCCCAACTACACGCCCATGGCGGTACCCGAAGGGGCCAAGCGACCTATGTACTCTACTTGGTACAGCTACCACCAGCGGATAACGGCAGAGGAGATAGTAGCGGAGTGCAAGATTGCGAAGTCCCTGGGCTGTGGTGCGGTGATTGTGGACGACGGCTGGCAAACCCAGGATGGCAACCGGGGCTACGCCTATACGGGGGACTGGGAGCCCGTGCGGATTCCGAAAATGAAGGAGTTTGTGGAGGCAGTGCATGCGGAGGGGATGCAGTTTCTGCTGTGGTATTCCTTGCCCTTCATGGGCGAAAATGCCAAAAACCATGGCCGCTTCGTGGGCAAGTATCTGCGGCATTGGGAGTCGCAAGGCACCTACGTGCTGGACCCTCGCTACCCGGAGGTACGCGAGTACATCATTAGTACCTACACGGAGGCCCTCACGGCCTGGAACCTGGACGGTTTCAAGCTGGACTTTATTGGTTGGTTTGCTGCCACCCGAGACACCGAACTCACCCGGGCCAACGGGCGTGACTATGCCAGTGTAGAGGAGGCTACGGATGCTCTGATGACCGAGATTACGGAGCGCCTATCGGCTCTCAAGCCGGATATTCTGCTGGAATTCCGCCAGCCCTACATCGGGCCCATTATGCGTAAGTACGGCAATATGTTTCGGGGAGTGGATGCCCCCAACAATGCCGTGGCCAACCGGGTAGAGACTACCAACCTGCGCATCATGGCGCAAAACACGGCGGTGCACAGCGATATGTTTATTTGGCGGCCAGAGGAAACGGCCCAGCAGGCGGCCTTGCAGATTCTCAACATCTTGTACAGTGTGCCCCAGCTTTCGGTCCGGCTGGCCGAAATCCCCGAGGCTCACCTCCGCATGATCCGGTTTTGGTTTCAGTACTGGAATAAAAACCGCGCGGTACTGCTAGACGGCCACTTTCTGCCCTCGAACCCGGGCGCTAACTACCCTCAGTTGACTGCCCTGGCTGATGGGCACCAAATCACTACGCTGTATGAGCCCGGGTGGGCCTCATTGAGTCCAGGCGTTTCTCAGGCAGACCTGATCAATGCCACGGCAGGCACCTCCGTTGCCGTTAAGCTGGCAGAACCCTTTGAGGGTACGCTAGTGGTGATGGATTACCAAGGTGAGGTGCTACATGAGCAGTCCGTGG
>JBCBHI010001175.1:0-1830 GCA_038525885.1 Bacteroidota bacterium | reverse complement strand
GAACATGGTGAACCAGAAGTAATTGGCCCGGCGCAGGAAGTCAGCACCGCCAAGGGCTTGAGGGTCTTTTACCATTTCGCCATCATACATGACGGCAGTTTTTCCAAATACACAGGTTTGGTAGGCATCCCCGTCCATACCGGGCATCACGTTGATGTCATGCTGAGTGTACTTAGCCCAGCTATGCTCCCCTTCAAAAATGTAGCGCTCTTCGGATACGTCCTTCTTGCCTGCCCCCACATACTCGTAGTTGTAAACAAACTGAACGTCACGCTGAGAATACAGCTGATCCCATCCTCCAACAGCCTCTTCCATGTCTGCCAAAAGTTGGGTGGGGTTAGGCGACTGTGCCATGGCAGGAGCTACCACCAAAGCAGCCAAGATTACTAGGTAATGTTTTTTCATTCGTGAAAAATAGTTGTGTTTTATTGCCCTAATAACCTGAAAGGGGTACCGAATAGCTCCCCGGGAATTGTCTGCGAGCTTGCCAAAAACGACCAAAATTGGGTACGGTAGGCGACAATTAGGAAGAGCCTTTTTCTAATTTGTTTTTCCCGATCACTCATAATTGGCAAGAAATTTGGCTTTCGTTGGATAGTATTGTTCACCAAACTATCCTGGCTATGGCAAAACGTTTACGCAACACCTTACTTATACTTTTGGGATTATCCCTTAGCCTGGCAAGCTATAGCCAAGCAAAACGCCCTCAGGCGCGCCGTACGGCCGAAAGGAGCTTTGTGGGAACGCCTCATTCGGTGGAAGTAAAGGCTCAAGAAGTCTTCCTGAAGGCCAGCCAGGATCGTGCTAGCCGCAGAGATGTTTCGCAACTGCGTCCGCAGGTATTGAAATCTGCAGGCGAGCCTATCGGTTTGCCCAACCGTTTGCCTCAAGCTCGCGAAACTATAGACGGGCCTACCCGGGTGAATGCCTTTGGCACCCTCAATCTGCAAAGTGATTTGCCACCCAATACGGATATGGCGGTATCGGGCAATGGGTTGGTGGTAACCGTGGACAATGACTACTTGGGTATTTGGGATACCCAAGGTGATGAGGTGCTGGTAGAAACCTGGATCGATTTCTTTGCGGGTATTGATGTGACTTTGGGCGGGGAGATTCTTTTTCCTCGTGTGACCATTGACCCGGTAACGGGCCGCTTTGTGGTAGCGGTGAACTATGGAGAATCTGGCGATGAGTCGTCTCTATTTATGTTGGTGTCCGATACGGATGATCCTTCCCTTGGGTGGCTGGTATATGAGTTCTTTGGTTCTGACTGGCAGGACGCAGGCACCTTAACTGCCCTCTCTGTAGGGGTGTCTACAGAGGAGATTTTCATCACTGCAGATGTAGTCAATGAATTCCAAGACCAAGTAGACGCCGTGGTTTACCAGATCGACAAATCGGAGGCTTTTGCGGGGGCTTCCGTAGGGTATTTGATTTATCAGGATCTGCTGGATTTTGACAATGTATTGGGTAGCCACCTACATGTAACCCAGTATGATTTCAACGCCACCGTGGGCTCGGGTATGTATTTGGTGAGCCGTGCGGCTGATTTTGTGCTGCTTTGGGATATCACGGGTACGATAGACGATGCCAACACCCAAATGGATTTGTACGAGTATGCGGCCGAATCCTATACGTTCAAGCCACAAATAGAGCAGCTAGGTAGCAGCGATGTGCTCTTTGGTGGGAATGGGCAGATTTCGGATGCTTTGTATGCAGATGACTTCTTGTATCTGGTACACACCGCGGTAGATCCTGCTACAGGCCGACAGGGAGTGGTGTTATGGCGGGTAGATGCGGTGAGCGATGCGCTGGACGGTTACTTTTACA
>JBCBHI010001174.1:0-1832 GCA_038525885.1 Bacteroidota bacterium | reverse complement strand
AGATTGCTAATGTAAAGCACCCCCAAGAGTTTAAGTCGGCCCTGACTGGTAGTGGAGGATTCATTGTTGGCAAAAGCAATCTCAAGCGTGAATGTTTGGTAAACCCTTTCTTTGGCTCGTAAGCTATAGCGAACAAACCCAGAGCCTAATAATCGGCTGTTGGTATTCTTACCCAACCCCCAAACAATCTCATTCCGATAGTCAAAATCTTCTACCTCTTGGGCTTTGGTTTGAGTACCAGCAAGGAGAAGTAAACATAAGAGAGAGTATATGGCGAAGGGCTTTTTCATCTCAGCAACAATTATCTACAAACAAGGCCTGACAATAAAATTAACGAATTCTGTAGAGCCTATGTTCATCCCATTCCAAAATTACTCCAAAGGCATTCTACTATTACCAATCCATAGGTCGGCAAAAAGTCACACTTGGACCCTAATTTCAATTCGGTTTGACGAAAAATTCTTGGTCAATGGCCCGGAACACCCAAAAAAAATGTGACAAGGAGAAAAAAATATTCACTACCGCAAAATGAATGTTTATTCTCCAAGTTTCCCCCAAAAGTCTGTTTTATGCCGCCAAAACTGCATCCGGTAGCTTTTTTGTATAGAATGGGTGTGGGTCAACAAAACCTTAGAAAAACTCAATTTACTATTTTAGGCATTAGAATAAGCCTATTATTTAAACCCTCAGTCCTAAGTTGCGTATACAATTGCAACGCCGATACATAGTAAAGCGAACAGGTATGAACACAGTAGTAAATTCAGACACTCAGATGAAATTCTCATCGATAAAAGCTCGGCTAGATGCACAATTGGCGAAAGCCGAAGCTGCTCTTAAAGAGGTTGAAGCTTTGGGAGTTGAATTAAAGCAATACGAGCGCAAACGATAATTTGACCTCGTCATAACATCCAAGATATTTTTCTCTTCTGTAATTGAAAAAAGCTCCTCTTAGGGAGCTTTTTTAGTTAGCCTTTGTCCACATTATTTCTTGGAATATAGGGTCGGATGATGAGCCGGGTACCCCTGTCATAAGTGAAGTAGTTCCACACCCAATTCCAGAACACCACCAGTTTGTTTCGGAAGCCGATGATGGACCATAGGTGGACGAACATCCAGATATACCATCCCATAATACCACCAATGCGGATTTTGCCGATATCCACCACCGCACGGTGCCGGCCTATGGTAGCCATGGAGCCCTTGTCCTTATATTGAAAGGCTACTAGTGATTTGCCCTTCTGTTCTCTGCGTAGGTTTTTGGCCAGCAGTTGTCCTTGCTGCATGGCCACCGGAGCCAGCATAGGATGTCCTTGCGGAAACTCCTCAGATTCCATCTTGGCTACATCCCCCAGGGCATACACCCTATCTAGTCCTGCTACCTTATTATAGGAGTCCACTCTTATCCGTCCACGGTCTACAGCCTCCTCGGGCAATCCCTTAAATACGTTGCCCCTAACTCCTGCAGCCCAAACCACCGTTTGACACGGTATTTCGGTGTTATCACTAAGAACTACCTGGTGCCCCTCAAAGCTGGTTACGGTCCGCTGTAACAGGGTATTCACCGAGAATCGCTTGAGGTACCGCAACGCCTTTTCGCCAGATTTTTCAGACATTCCTGCCAGCACACGTTGATTCCCCTCTACCAAGTAAATGTTCATCTGACGGAAGTCAAGATCAGGATAATCTTGGGGGAGCACATGGTTTTTCAGCTCTCCCAAGGCCCCGGCCACCTCCACACCCGTAGGACCACCCCCTACTATGACGAAGTTCATTAACTCCTTCCGCTCATTCAGATCGCTAGAGATAACCGCCTTTTCAAAATTCTGTAGAAG
>JBCBHI010001173.1:0-1835 GCA_038525885.1 Bacteroidota bacterium | reverse complement strand
AAAAATACAATGGCTAGTACGGCCCTATTTTGAACAAGCCTCCTATGTACAAATCGTTCGTACAGAACATCAGCAATCTGTAGATGGGACTACTGTACCGCTAAAGGTTATTGGCAAAAAACGTAAGGTGAAAGGGCTACACAGGAACGTTTCTTCAAACAGCGGTTTTCTTCGTTGGTTGCTATTTCACAAGTGGTTAAATCGTCAGAAGAATGATTAGCCGAAGTCGGTTGCAGGCCTCTGTTAAGAACTAAATTTCAGCCTGAGGTGCCCTAGTGGATAAGAAATTTCCTTCACCTATTATTAGGGAGAAGGGTTCTGCCTCAACCCAGGTACCTTACCCAATTGTCTCTAGACCCGTCAATTTGTGTACCTTGAGAAGTACCAATGAAACCAGGGTCTTATACCGCACCGTCCAGTCCTCCGGCTATCCTCCGTATCCGGCCTACGGTAGTGCCCTACCTGCTGCTAAGCATTCTGCTAGGTGGGTGGCTGCTTCAGGGGCGGGGCTGGTGGCAAGCCGATCGGTTTTCTTTGGCGGAGCAAGCCCCGTGGTTGCAATGGGCCTTTTGGCTGTTAGGGCTATTCATTGCCTTGGCTATCTTGATCCAAATCCTCTATCATCTGCTAGGGCGAGAGGTCGTTCGATTGCAGCCGGGGCAACTGCTCATCCAGAAGAAGCTCTTTTCCCTGACCCTACGCCAAGAGTGCTACCGCACTCAGCGCATCAAAGACCTGCATGCACGCGAACCCGCTCGCTGGTGGAACATATTGGCTTACCCTGATGGGGTCATTTGTTTCTACTATGGCCAAAGCTGGCGGCACTGCGGAAGTAGTCTGTCACGCGGTCAGGGGCATGCTTGGATCACCCATTGGCTGGCCCATCCTGATTTCTACGTTGCTCCACCAGAAGAGTAGGCAGGTAGCCTTATTCCAGGCCCTGGTACCACTTGGTTTGTGGTATAGGTCCATCTAGAAGGACCACTTGGCCTAAGGGAGGCAATCCGTAGGTGATTTGCCGTTGTTGGGCGGTGAGAGAGAAGCGTTCTGCTGGCTCTTGCCAAGGGTGCATGGCCAGGGAAAATCCACCCCAGTGTACCGGAATTAGCGTTTCGGCCAGCACTTCCTGGCCAGCTTGCACACTTTCTTCCGGCATCATATGAATGGCATGCCAAAGCTCGTTGTACTGCCCGCACTCCATAAATCCCCATTGGAATGGGCCTAGTTTTTCACCGATCTCCTGGAAGTGAGCACCATACCCGCCATCCCCACTCCAGTATATCCGGTGCTTCTCGGTTATCAAAGCCCATCCACCCCAAAAGGACTTGGCCCGGTCCGTAGGGCCCCGGCCTGAAAAGTGCCGGGAGGGAGTGTAAACCAGCCTAATATCCTCGTGTTGCATTTCCTGCCACCAATCAAATTCCGTAATCTGCTCGCTAGCGATGCCCCATCGCTCCAGATGCCTGCCTACCCCTAGGCCTACCCACCAGCAGTCCGTCTTACCCCTTAGCTTTTTGATACTCGCATAGTCCAGGTGGTCATAGTGGTCGTGGGTCATCAGTACAGCATCCAGATGTGGCAAACTGTCGATAACCGCGAGGGTATCCTTACTAAATCGCTTGACGGGAAACGGAGATATGGGGGCCGCATTGGGTCCCAGCATAGGGTCTATCAGGAAGTTTTTGCCGGATAGCTGGAGCAGCAGTACAGAGTGTCCGTACCATACAAACTTGGGTACGTCGGGCTTACTTTCCCACGCCGCAGCATCAAAGGGTTTTATGGCTAAGGGAGTCCGCGGATGCCGACTTTTGCGGTCAGTAAATTGACCACGTAGT
>JBCBHI010001172.1:0-1846 GCA_038525885.1 Bacteroidota bacterium | reverse complement strand
CGAGCTGTACGCCTTTGGCGGCCGGGGTGACCGCAATACGGATGCCTTTGCCTTTTCGCGCAGTGCTCCCGGGGTAGACGGTGACAGCCGGGCGGTACCTTCGCTGTATCCTGATGGATTCACTCCGCGCATCACCTCCAAAATTGTAGACAATAGCGTAACGGCCGGGGTGCGGCACAACCTGGCGGACGGTTGGAAGGCAGACGTGAGCCATTCCTACGGAAGCAATAGCTTCCACTATTTCATCCGCAATACCAACAATGCCTCACTGGGTGCGGCCTCGCCTACCAGCTTTGACGCGGGAGGGCATGGTCTGAATATGCACGTAACCTCCATGGACTTCTCGCGCTACTACCAGAGCGTCATGGGCGGTCTCAATGTAGCCTTTGGCACCGAATTCCGGTCAGAGAACTTCACCATCTTTGCGGGCGAAGAGGGCTCCTACGCCACCTACGATACTGCTGGGGTGGCCATTACCAACCCCGCCATTCAAGTGCCTTTCGTAAACGAATTTGGGCAGCAAGCACCCGGAGGTTCGCAGGGTTTTCCTGGCTACAGCCCAGCCAACGTAGTAGACGAGTTTCGGACCAACTTTGGTGTGTACGGAGATGCAGAGCTCAATCTAACGGATGACTTTTTGGTGGCGGGTGCCCTGCGTTTCGAACGGTACAGCGACTTCGGCAGCACCTTCAACTATAAGGTAGCCACCCGCTACGCACTCCCGATGGGCCTTAGCCTGCGGGCTTCCGTGTCATCCGGTTTCCGAGCCCCGTCTCTGGCCCAGATTCACTACAACTTGGTGTTCAACAACATAGTAGCGGGTACCTCCGTACGGACCCTACTTGCCAGCAACACCAGTACCGTAGCCAAGTCCTTTGGCATCGAGCCCCTGAAGCAGGAGGTGGCCCAGAACTTTGCCGCCGGGGTTACTTACCAAGCGGGTAACCTAACGGCCACTGTAGATGGGTACCTGATCGACGTGACCGACCGGATCATCCTAACGGATTATTTTGATGCCACCGCCCTGGGGGTAGGAGTAGAAGCTGCCCAATTCTTTGCTAACGGCGTGGACACCCGCACCACTGGGCTGGATATCATCCTGAACTACAACCAGCCCTTAGCCAACGAGTCTTCGCTCTCAGTAGGCGTAGCCGGAAACTTCAACAATACGGAGATTTTGGCGATCAAATCAGGAGACCTGAATGAGTTTACCTTCTTCGGGCCCTTCTCCCAGGCCTATCTGGAAGCAGCTGCCCCAGACTATAAGCTGAACGGTATGGTGAGCTTCACTACTCCAAAGTTTTTTGCCTCCCTCACCTGGACGCAGTACAGCGCCGTGATCCTACAGGACTTCCAGTGGGTAGATGCTCCTGCTACCAACCAAGCCGAAGCCGATGCGCTGTTTGCGGTGGCTACCGATACCTACGAGGCCGTCGGCACGCTAGACCTGAGTGTGAGCTATGAGCTGTTCAAGAACACTCGCCTTACCCTGGGCGCCAACAATATATTGAATACCTATCCCACACCTCAGTTCGATGCCTGGACTGACCAGGGAGGGTTCAACGATTCGGTACAGATGGGTTCCGATGGGGCCTACTTCTTCGGCCGGATTGGCTTCGCTTTCTGAGATGTGGCTTTGCAATACGTTTAAGGGAAGAGCCGCTTCGAAAGGAGCGGCTTTTCCTTTTTGCGTTAAGCTAAAAGTGGCTCTTACCCACCGCGTTGCCCAATCACCAACTAAACGGCAATCAAGATCCACCGAGGCTACGGCACTTGAAAGATACCTTTCCCATTTCATCGGCTTGAAACCCGATGCTACAATTCCTTCGTCGCCTAGCGACGAAGG
>JBCBHI010001171.1:0-1847 GCA_038525885.1 Bacteroidota bacterium | reverse complement strand
ATCGTTTTGGTACTTAAACTGCTGAGACGCTTCAGTAATGGGCGCGCTGTTCTCCAGGTACGTTTGTACCTGCCCCTGCCCTAGCAGTTTGCCTGGCTCCTGCTCAAAAGCTTCCCGATCTTCTGGCGAATGGCGGATACCTGACCGCATGGTGAGTGCCTTGTGCAGGGTAATGGTTTCGGCGCCCGCTACCCAGGTGGATGAGTCCAGGCCATCGAGAAAGCTCACCAAGGGCTTATCCAGGTCCCCCATAGTAAGGTAGCCCAGCTGGATAGCCCGGCCCAGGGCCAGACTGGTATAGGACTTGGTAGCCGAGGCTTGCGGATGCGGCAGGTTGACACGGCCCTTTCGGTAATAGGACTCAAAGACCAGTTTGCCTTGGTGCACAATCAGGAAGCTATCGAAACACCCGTGAAGGCTATCTGCAAGCTCTTGCGCCAGCGCAAGGATCATCGCTTTATCTCCTCCGCCCGAGCCCAATTCACCCACAGTTATGCCATCGTTTCTATTGGCTGGGGCAGCATCTATGTAGGCTTGGGCGAGGTAAGGAATGTCACCAAAGGCCAGCGTATCCTCACCGGGCTGAGCGACGGGTGCTGCCCTACCCTCCTCAATGGGCGGCTTTTGGGTATTGCAGGCATGGTACAGCACCACCAGGGTAAGCAGGAAAATGGTCTGGATCGGTTTCATGTTTTCTGATATATGGCAGCCTACGTCCAGCGTTTACATTTGGGGCCTAAGCTCCTCAATCACCTGTGCATCAATCCAGAACAGGTCAGATTGCAGCTCCCCGTCACCACTCCCAGACGGTACCATTCGGTTGAAGAAAAGGTACTTGCCATCCGGGGTAACCTTGGGTCCTCCCTCTTCCGATTCGGTGTTGATCTTGTCTCCCATATTGATGGCTTCCCCCCAAGAGCCATCGGTATTCCGAAAGCTGATCCAGATGTCGTTACTACCATACCCGGTTTCCCGCTCACCGTCCCACATGATGTAAGACTCGTCTGGGGCTATGAAGGGGTGGGCATTCCAGGTACCGGAATTGATTTCCTCGCCGAAGACTTGGGGGGCCTCCCGTTGCCCATCCACTATCCGGGAATATCGTAGGACTCCCTCTCCCGGAGGTGAGCCAATCTCGTCCAACACCACCATACCATTCCGGGAAGCCGTAAGGCCCATGATTCTGATTTCTTCAAATTCAGCCCCCAGGCTTTTCATTTCTGACCAACCGGCCTCGGTCCGCTCCTGGTACTGCGCGTCATAGTACTTCGTATTCCCGTCTGGCCCGTAGAAGGGTCGTTGGGTACCTGTCGGCATCGCCACCTCCTGCCAGCGGTCGCCCACTCTTTTGAAAGTGACCGACTCGGTTTCTCTGCGCCCTTGGTTTACCCGCCAGCGGCTGACGTGGAACTCATTCATGTCCAAGGAGAAGCCCCCGGCATCTCCCCAATCTGCCGTATTCACGATACCAGCAGCAAAGGCCTTGGGACCTGCGCCGGGCGCAGGTGGGGTTTGGCCCAGGTAAGGCCCCTCCAGCACCGGAGGAGCCTCGGTGGCAAAGGCGGGTATGATGGTCTCTAACACCGTCGGTAGGATAGCGTCCTCCCGGTCATGCCCATTAATCGCCATCACCAGGCCTAGCTCCTTCACCACAATAACGTACTGTCCACCACCGCCCCAGGCAAACCGGGCCGTGTAGCGGGCCTCCCCCACGGGTACTTCCGTGCTGTACCAATAATAGCCGTACTGGTATTCCTCCGGCATCCAATCAATGACGGGTTGGGTTAGGGCATCCGTGGCCCGGGCCACAAAGTCTTCCGGTATCAGTTGCTCGCCCTGCCATTGGC